>CAJXZM010000220.1 GCA_913063125.1 uncultured Gammaproteobacteria bacterium
TGTAATTGAATATCGTAGTCCAGTTCTACGCCAACATAAAGCCTCACCATTTCCTTCAGTGCATTTAATTTATCTGAGCCGGGTTGAAGAGTCTGGTATTGTTCATAGGAGAGGGGTGTGAGGTATATTTTGAATTTACTTTGTGCCGTCCAGCAGCGTTTGCCCAGCATAGCATTGCATCCTAGGGTCACATTTTGACCTAATGGCTCTCTGGGAGAGGGAAGCTGCGTGAGCATGTCAGGAACAATCTCTTGCCATTGCCCGGCGAATTGCTCAATGACAACGGGGAACTGAAAGTAATCGGATAACATTCGTTTGAGATTACTGGCGTTGCGAGTGCTCTGGCTCCAGTATGCGGTGTATTTTAGGATACTGTCATCAAGGTATTTAAGGCGTTCTTGCACCTTACCCATGCCGATGCCAGAGATAGATCGTAGAGCGTCTGTAAATAGGTCTGCATCGGGAAAGCGCTTTCCAGCACTAACACCCCATTGGGTGATGGAGCTTTTATGG
Organism: uncultured Gammaproteobacteria bacterium; assembly: GCA_913063125.1. Taxonomy (GTDB): domain Bacteria; phylum Pseudomonadota; class Gammaproteobacteria; order Pseudomonadales; family Ketobacteraceae; genus 42-54-T18. Next base: position 514 of record CAJXZM010000220.1, read on the forward strand.
GCAATATTAAAATTGCGTTCATAGGTAATTGGAAAGCGGTACTTCTGAGATGCGCGATAAAATAGCGATAACGTTCGATGATTAAAATGATCGAGAAATACTTTGAAAGCATCATCTTTTAGTCGAATCCGCTGCAAAATGAGTTCGGTGTAATGATGAGGCAGAACACCAACGCTACCCGTAAGCCCCATTAAGGCGACGGTGAGATTGTATTGCTTTTTTTCTTGGTTGTTAAAGGTGTTGGTTTTGGTTTCTAATTTGACGATCTCACTGGCAGGAAATGCAAGTGATTGGTGCACGCTAAAGCGAACGGCTTCGGTAGAGGCGGGTCGATCATAACCCACAGCCTCATCAGCAACGTCAATATCTCTACTGTGCTCATTAATAGCGAGCATTTCAAGTATCCGGACGGCCTGCGAGAATTCAAAGCGCCCTGGCTGTTCAGCAAGTTGTTGTTTTACACTAAGGCTTTTTCGCCGGCGCGGGGTGGCCATCGCTTGAGAACTCCATCTTTGCCTTTTAATGTGGCAATTAAGCGGGTGAATGAGTTGAGTGTGCAATACACACCAAAGAATTGTTCCAATATGCTGGCGAACATGTAAGCACTGGTACCAGCGAGTTGTGATTCATCAAGTTCTATGGTGATTTGAGTGCCACGACAAAGTGTTGTTCGCCCATCAATAGTGATGGGGGCTGTCATATACTGGGTACTGACTTTTACGATAGCATTAATCAATGCGCGGGTTGATGCTGATTCATTAAAGTCATAAAGGCGCAGAATTTCTTTTAAAGAATCGGTAGATTCTCCATTACCTGTAATGGAGAGGTGGTTTAAATTCAGGTGTGATAACAGCCTCCAGCGAGCGCGGTCGCCAGTTTTTGGTCTTACCGTATGTGTTGGAGGGGTTATGCAGCTAATACTGGTAACCGGTGGCGCTGAGTCAATGCAGTGCAATCGTGGTTGTCCGCCACCGTAGGGTAGTTTGCTTGGCAAATCTCGGTTGATGCAATGTGTCTTTATCGTTAGGGTCTGGCTTGCCAGTGTTTGCGGGTTAAAGTGTAAATCAGTAAGGCTAACAAAAACTTCTGAGCCGTCATTGTTGGGTGTAGGAGACATACTGGCATCCCTTCGGGTACCGTACCAGTAGTGGCTGATGTCTTTTTTTGTGAGTTGATGCTGCAGCCCGTAGAAGCGGTGGTGTTCTATTGTGGAGCCATCAGGCATTGTGGCTTTAACGTCATCAATAGAGTAAACCTCTAGAGCTTCATGGGTGCGAGCGTCAGGGATAACTTGGTATTCTTGTTGGGTGTGGGAAAGCCTTAAGGGGTCAGCTTGTTGTTTAAACAAGTTGATAATGGGGGTGCAACCTAAGGCAAAATTTTCTGATGAAATATTGCGCTCTAATTCGGTGTTAGAGCTGTCTAAATAGATGTATAGGTTAAGCTCATTGGTAAAATCTTCATCCCAAATACCTTCAAGGTCAATATCAATAAAAAGAAACTTCTCAGGAAAGCAAAAGTACTCCGTGAGCAAGCGATAGCCCACAAAAGATTGAGCAGGGTAGGGCAGTAGGCCTTCATCTTCGGAATAACCAACGGGTTTGATACGGTCAATGTTCAAGTAAATAGGCTGGGGGTCGCTTTCGCTACGGGCAACAACAATCTTAACGGCCTCATTCATAATCATCTTATGAAGCGGGTACATGTGTTGCGGTTGGCCTTTTAGGAAAAAACGCAAAGTTTTTGGGGCAATGTCGTTGAGAGCGATTTTGTCGGAAAGCGTGGCCATCTCTATGCGTAAAACGGCACCTGCATTTTGTACCTGATTGGCGCCTGGCGCAATAAAAGGGCGAGCCTGCAGTTCACAGTTCACAGCTTTTATAGGGGCGATTTCAACATCATAACCCGTGGTGAATTTGCACGTCTTGCCTTGAAAACTATCTGATTCTAATAATGTTTGTTTGGGAATGGTATAGGTGCTGTCTAAATCCTCTGAGGCATTAAACTGAACAATGGAAAATGACGGAATAGGCCGTAGATAATGAGGGTATGCAACGTTGAGTAAGGCGTCGGTTAACTCAGGGAACTCATCGTCAAGTTTGTGTTGAATGCGTGCATTGAGGTAGGCAACCCCTTCTAGTAATCGAGAAACGTGGGGGTCTTCTACCGTGTCTGCATTAACGCGAAGGCGCCCGGCTATCTTTGGGTGTGATTCTGAAAAATCCGCACCAGAGCGCCGAATAAATGCCAGTTCTTTCTCATAGTAGGAGAGTAATTCATCACTCATGTGTTACTTGCTTCTCTTGTTGTACTGTTTCGTAGGGCTGTTTTTTGTTACATGTGTTTTTGCATCACACGTCATGTGATGCTAGCGCTGGTCGGTATCAATTACTTCCACAGTCCTTGAAACCGGCTCAAGAACTGAGTCGAAAATGATGGTCTCCGGTGCGGGGTCTGCATGGAGCATGGCATCTATGCGAAAACGCACTGTGCGATCATCATTTTCAATGTTACTTAATGTGTGAACTTTAACAGATTTAAATCGAGGTTCGTAACGTCGAATTGTATTCTCAAGTGAACGGCAAAATTCGATTCTGGTATCTTCGTCCACAAGATTAATGGTTGCTAAATCGGGCAATCCATAATTTACTAGTGACAGGTCGAGTTCAGCGGGGTTACCCTTAGCAGACATGATTCTGTATCGGGTGTTAAGTAGCCGCTCCAAATCTCGGCGGACACTTTCCCGCAATGCTTTGGTAGCCTGAAACGAGTCTGTTTCTATCTCAACGTTCTTGTCCGGGGAATCATCAATAAGCCGATCAAAGATCGAAGGGCGAATTAGCTGTTCGTTATCATCTAGCATGGTTTATTTTTCATTAATTACTCTTTATTAACCTAGGTGGCAGTAGAGGTTAATTCTGTAGTGAGTTTAAGTTCTGATACCATTTGATCCAGCTGGTAATGGGGACGTAGGTGGATGATAGAATTATAGCAGCCTGGTTTATCAGGGCGTTCGACGATGTTAACACTGGCATCTCGTAAGGGGTAGCGTGCTTGCATTTCCCAATCTAACCCCCCCGTGCCTGTTACGTATTCCGATAACCAGCGTTCTAGATAAACTTCACATTCTGCAGCAGACATAAAGCTGCCAACCTTGTCACGCACCATGACTTTAATGTAATGCGCAAACCGTGAAGCACAAAGTATGTGCTGTAACATCGATGATAATTTTGCATTGATGGTTGCGGTGGGTGACTGATATTGTTTCGGCTTTTGCACGCTGGTGTTGCTATGGAAGGATGCGTAAGGAACGTCATAGCACTGGCATAGAGGAATAAAGCCGTGTTCGCTTAGCTCCCGTTCTAATTCATCGGTAATAATGGTGTTTGTTACGGGTTTTTGAGCAACATTGGGGGCATCTGAGTCAAAGTTAACTACGGGTAGTTGAGATACAAGGCCTCCACCGAACTGGTTTCTTGGTGTACCTCGTATATGAGAAAACCAGCCGACATTGTTATATTCTCTTAATATAATCATGCCGAAAGCAAATGCGGCGTTGCCCCATAGATAGTTTCGTGCATCAGCGTGACCAGTATCTTCAATGTAAGAGATCCCCTTAAATGCACTACTTTTTGTTCGCCATGGGGCTCGAAGTAAGATTTTTGGTAAAACAAGCCCTAAAAAACGGGAGTCCTCGGTATCCCGAAATGCTCGCCATTTGATATATTCATCTTGTTTAAATATCTGCTCGTAATTTAGCGTGATATTAAGATCGGCGTGTTGATCGACGCCAAATAATGCTGGTGCCACTCCCAATATAATGGGGGAGAATGAGGCTGCAGCAACTTGGGACAGGCTTTTTATTGTGGCCATGTCATCGTTCGGATGGGCCTTGCTGGGTTTGTGGCTTACTTCATAATCACCAATAATTAGTCCGTAAGGTTCGCCGCCGGGAGTGCCGAACTCTTCACTATAAACTTTTTGGAATAATTGGCTTTGGTCGAATTCCAGCGCTTTTTCCTGGTCTCTACAGAGTTCTTTCCAGGTGATGTCCAGCAGTTTTACTTTGCACTTTTTGCTGTGGGGGGTCTCATCGGTCAGTAGCTTTAAGCCGCGCCAACGTGCTTCCATAGCCTGGAATTTTGGAGCGTGAAGGATTGCGTTAATTTGGTCAGTGATTAATTCGTCGAGATCGGCGATGTCACTGGCTAAGGTTGTTACTAGTTGAGATTGCGGGTGGGTGTTACCTGAAAGCGAGGTGAGCCAGAGTGCTAATGCGCGCTTGGGTTTTTGCTCTCGTAAAAAAAGGTCTAGATCAGTTTCAAAACGGGATTTGTCTGCAACCTCTATGGTATCCAGTAGTGGTGTTTCTGATGAGGTTTTACGTGTGGACATGAAAGTCGAATCCGATCAGTCTGAAGAACGAGAAGTACTATAGCCAAGAAAGCCCCTCGAATGAGGGGCTTTGATGTTGTGCTAATTTTGCCTATAGATCAACCGCCACCAGGAATACTAGCAACCATACGAAGCGAGGCGCTGAGTTCTTCCATTTGTAACCAAGGGCGTAACCATGCAACGGCGTTGTAGGAACCTGGCTGACCAGGGATTTCCTTCACTTCCACTTTTGCTTCTGCAAGCGGGTAGCGCGCCTTCATTTCTGCACCGGCAGCAGGGTTACTGTTGGTGTAAGTATTGATCCAGCGGTTTAACCAATCTTCCGCATCAGTAGCTTCCATAAAGGAACCGATTTTATCTCGAGCCATTACTTTCAAGAAGTGAGCGATACGAGAGGTTGCCATGATATAGGGCAGGCGAGCAGAGATAGAGGCGTTAGCCGTTGCTGCTGGGTCATCATACACTTTGGGTTTCTGCGCGGTTTGGCCGCCAAAGAATACAGAGTAATCTGTATTCTTGTAGTGACAAAGGGGTAAGAAACCTAGGTTGCTAAGTTCTGCTTCGCGTCGATCGGTGATGCCGATTTCAGTTGGGCACTTAAGGTCTGTGTCGCCATCGTCACTGGTAAATAGGTGGGCTGGAAGGCCTTCAACTTTACCGCCGCCTTCTGCGCCACGAATTGCTGTACACCAAGAGGTTTCAGCGAATGACTGTGTCATGGTTGTTCCCATCACATACGCTGCGTTCATCCAGCAGTAATCTTCATGAGCAACCGGGCCTGCTTCAACTTCTTCAAAACCAAACTCTTCAACAGGTTTGGTGTCTTCACCATAAGGTAGGCGGGCAAGAACCGCTGGCATGACCATGGTGACAAAGCGTGAGTCTTCACTGTCACGGAAGCTGCGCCATTTAATGTATTCTTGAGATTCAAAGATTTTTTCAAGGTCACGAGGTTTAGAAAGCTCAGTGAATTCATCGAATCCAAACATTTCTGGGCTAGCAGCACTGATGAAGGGGCAGAATGCACCAGCAGCAACGTGAGACATATTGGTTAGAAGGTCGATGTCTTCTGGGTGGTTGGTGAATTGAAAGTCACCAATCATTGCGCCATAAGGTTCACCACCGGCCATGCCAAATTCACTTTCATAAATTTTCTTAAAAACTTGGCTTTGATCAAATTCAACGGCTTTATCAAGGTCTTTAAAAAGCTCACGCTTAGAAAGATTGAGCATTTTGATTTTGAGACCTGATCCCGTTTCAGAGTTCATTACCAGGTGGTTCATGCCACGCCAAGAACCTTCAAGTTTCTGAAATTTGTCGTTATGCATGATGGCCGCAAGCTGCTTGGAAATTTGAGCATCAATGGCATCAATGGCATTTTTCATCGTAACCGAGAGATTCTTATCCCAGGCTACTGTACCGCTCATAGCTTGTTCAGTCAGGTTCTTAAGAAGGTCTTGCGTTTCATCACGCTCGGTTTGCTTAGTAGCACCGATTGCTTGCTCTAATACGCTCAGGCTTTCGCCTTCTGCTGCTTCTGCGCCTTGGCCTTCTGTTTGAGTATCGGTCATTATTCGCTGTCTCCTTTATCTTCGACACCAAGGTCGGCTTTAAGATTATTTAATGAATCTGTACTTTGTAGCACGTCTTCTAGGATGGTTTCTAGCTCATCAGAGCGATCGACTTTTGTCATTAGATCGCGGAGTTTGTTACGTGCATCCATCAGTTTTTTAAGGGGATCAACTTGTTCTACGATGCGGTTAGGTTCAAAGTCACCCAGGTTCTTAAAATCTAGGTCAACGGAAATCTCGCTGTCATCATCGGCAAGTGTATTATCTACTTTCATGTTTAGCTTGGGGTTTACCTTCGCTAGCGCTTCGTTAAAGTTGTCTCTATCAACTTGAACAAACTTACGGTCTCTAAGGGCTTTTTTGTTTTCGGTGTTATCACCAGAATAGTCACCCATTACACCCATTACGAAGGGCAGTTCTTTTTTCTCAACGGCCCCGTTGGTTTCCACATCATAAGTGATGTGGACACGAGGTTTACGTACTCGTTTTAGTTTGTCATGTATGCTGTCGGACATGGTGTTTTCCTTTGGCTTTCTTCTGGTTTGGATGTGAGATTGATTATTGTGTTTTTTTTTGCTGCATTGGGTCTTGCTTCAGCTACTGCTAGACGCTGATGTTATTTGAGCGGTTTGTCTAGTCTAGTCCTCTCCGTCTAATTTGACACCTGTAACCAGTTCATATGTTTCTCTGGCTTGGCTATCGGTTATTAATTCGCCCATTAGCTCATGCAGAGGCATGCGGCCCCAGCGAACAGCTTTCTCGATGGCGTAAGGGACGGGAGAGTGAGGTTCGGTTTTCTTAAAGAAGTCTGAGATTCGTAGTAGCTGCTTGAAAGCTTCTTCTCTGCTTTGGATTGCACCAGCAGTAACACTAATGCCGCTGGTTGCTACTCCGGAAGCTGCATCAGCGTTATCGCCGGCTACATCGGCCTCAGCTGAGGCTTCGGTGGGGGCGGCAAGTGCTAGTTTATCTTTGGATAGGTGTTTGATAACACCGAGTATTTCCGTGAGGATGTTCTTTATATTGCTTGAAGGGGGCGAAAACTCGCCACCTTTTTCATCAAGTGTTTGGGTAAGCTCTTGAAAGGCTTCTAAACAGCCTTCGATATCCTCGATGAGGTTCTGGCAGAATTGGACGCTAGAACTATCCATTGCTTTTTGGAAGATATCAACGCTAATCCCTGCGGCGGCAATACGTTCCTCTCGAACCTCTTCATCGATAACCTTTTGCAGTTCCATGGCTTGTAGATACTGCCAATAGGCAAAAGGCTCCATTTCACGATCTTCGGTGATTTCAATGTTGCGAAGGGGGGGGATGATCGTTCCTTCTCGACCTTCACCGTTGAGCCCGGAATAGGGTGCACAACGGGTTTCTCGTACATCTTCATCATCGTCTTCATCGGGTATGGGGTAAACGTCATCCCAGAAATTTTCGGCGAGCTGTTGTGCAAGTTTTAATCCGTCACGAAATCCAGCGTAACCGTGAACCCTTACTAATGCTTCGATATACCACGCGGCAACTTCAATATCTTTACTGGCCTCTTTAAGAATAGAAGGGGCAACCTCAAGTACATTGCGCCACTCTTCTATGGCGTTTGCACCGCCGTCATTTTCAATCATGGCGTTACGTTCAGCAGTTCTTGCCCGCTCTCTTGCATCTTTGATTTGATAAAAGTATGCGTTTGCAGAACGGTCTTCTCGAATGTCCGTGCCCACAGGGTTGTCATCAGAGATGGGGGCGAGGAAACTTTCGATGTCTATTATTGACGCTGAAGCCATGGTAAGCCTTTGTTATTAATGGATTGTTATAGCATTGTGGTGGAGTTGTTGTGTTGGGGCTATTGTAACCGCAAGCTTAGTTGTCTAAAGGTAATTTTACCGGTTTTTTTATCGATCTTTTTCGCAATATTGGATGTATTGCTGCAATCTTGACCGGTCGAACAATTGATATAATGTTTTTTATACGCCATTACGATAATTCTGTAAATAAAAGGAACTAGAGATCTGAAAAAACCGTCATCTGTTGTCGGAATCGTAATATGGTACTGTTCTATAAAAGGGTAGTGTAAAAGAGCAGTTTGAAAGGAGTGCGAAGGGAAAAGGATGAATAAAAAAATATCACATAGGCAATGGAGAGGGATGATTGTTGTGCTCTTGTTGGTCGGTGCAGTGAGTGGCTGTGCGGTTAAACTAGTGTATAACCAGTTGGATTGGTTGATTCCATGGTATCTCAGTGATTATTTGGATATGAACAGTGAGCAGGATGATTTTTTTGATCAGCGTTTACAGCGTTATCTTGCTTGGCACCGTAAAAGTCAGCTTCCGGAGTATGTAGTGCTTTTGCGTGGAGTCGCTGATGATGTGAATGACGGCTTAAATGAACAGGAAATCCAACGCTTCCAAAATGAGACTGAGCGTTTGGCTAGTGTCTTGATGGCGCGTCTTGCCCCGGACGTAGTTGCAGTGTTTGCAGGTGCTAGTGATGAGCAGCTAGCGAAGCTTTATCGTGCACTGGATAAGGATGGAGAGCGTTACCGGAAACGTTATATTAAACAAAGCCTTCAGCAGCAACAAGAGAGTCAAGTCGCAGATGTGATTGATACCATTGAGCGCTGGACGGGGGGGCTTAGTGATGAACAAGAGCTGTTAGTGATTCAGTGGGGAACTCAGTATCAGCCTATGGGTGACGAGTTATACCAGGCGGGGCTTAAATGGCGAGCAGAATTCAAGCAGACGCTGAAAGGAAGGGGGGGGGATGAGCGGTATAGTGCGCGCTTGACGACATTGTTAACAACACCGGATTTTGGTTGGTCTGATGCGTTTAAATTGACGATGTTAGAAAATAAACAGTCGTTGTCGCAGTTATATTTTGCATTAGATAAGACGTTCTCTAAGAAACAGCGTAAACGTATTATTAATACGCTGCGGGAATATGCGGAAGACTTTGAGCAGTTGGCAAAGGAAGATGGGTGACTTCTTGGGAAGTGGCGGGTGTTGATTATTTGGCCGTTAACATATTAGCAGCCTGATAAAATCGCTGCTTCAACATAGATTGACGTCATCAGGTGCATTACTCTTGGCTAATACACATGCCGCCGTATTTTTCCACATAAAGATCAGGCCCGCCAAGCCAGCTACTTAGATATTCAAAAAGTCGCTGGCTTATTGTTGCTGTTATGCATAGGT
>CAJXZM010000221.1 GCA_913063125.1 uncultured Gammaproteobacteria bacterium
CTCAATATGACGGCGTTTGTGGATTAGGGTAACAATAAAAACTTTACTGTTTTGTATATGATAGATAATTCGCCATGATTGTACGCTAACTTCACGCAACAGTTCATCATTGGTTTCAGGTACTATTTTTCCTATTGTTGGAAGTTCAGCTAATGACTCTGCTTTACTTAGAATTTGATTGACCACTTTCTTGGTGTTTATTGGTGAATCTTCGATAATGTAGTCATGGATGCCTTTTAAATCGGCTCGGGCACGGGGTGTCCAAACTACCATTGTTCAATCTCACGTTTAAGGTCGTCGTGGGAAATGACGTTACCTTCTTCAATGTCCTTTATACCTTGGTGGATTTTATTAATCACATAGAGGCGATAAACAATATCATCAAAGTCTACGCTATCGGGGAGTTGTTGAATGGCTAGGAGTGCTTCTTGTTTTGCGTTTTGTGTTTGCATGGAGTTGCTCTCAAAGGTGTAGATTATTTTATCAGTCATTGATAGTTGAGATAAATTATGCGCTTTTCATGCACTTATGGGTAGTTTACATGAGTATTTTGATTTGCAACCTATCTTTGTTAGGTTGCTTGTGTCTTTTGATGGTGCTGAGAAAATGGATCAGTATGCTCAGGCGACGGGAAGGGCTTGGTTTCAGGGAGTGGGGGCTGCTAGGGTGTTGTTTGGAGGTTGGTTGCTTGATGTTTTTTATTCAGTGCGGGAATGGGGGGGAGTGTGTAATCTATAGCGCTTTAATTAATTTGAATGCATTTTCAAGGACAAACTCATTGTCAGGGTCATCCATGATTCCAGGGACATGGTTCCAAAAATTTGGATTATCTAACGTTGCATATTCTGTTGCTAGGTATTGGCGTAAGTCGGTATTCGCTGCTTGTATTTCAACCAATAGCTGACTTCGGTTTTCCATGATGGCAATAATGTCTTCAATATCTGCAGAGAGATAATCCCCATTGCCACGGTTTTTAAACGCTTCCACCTTCGTTGCAATGAAATAAACGGAGCCGATTACCTGAATGGCTGTGCCGTCAGGTAGTGTTTTTGTTTCGGTGCAGGAGAGAGCGGGAGCGTACCATTTATTGGTAAACCCTAATATGTTTTTATCTGTAGGCATTACATCAAGAATAATGTTCCCTTTTTTATAGCGACAGGTCACGCCACTTTCCATATCTTCGCTAAAGCCTTTAGCGCGAAGTTTTTCTATAAAAACATAGTACTCGGATAGCGCTGCAACATTAATTACAATATCAACATCGTCGGTAGGTCTGGCGGCATGGGTTGCTGCATCATCGACCAGCAAAACCACCGTGCAGCCGCCGACAAACACGATATCGTTTAAATGTTCCCTCAGTTCATCGGCCACGATTATGAGCTGATTGATGTTTTTGTCGTAATCCGTTTGTTTTATCATAATCACACAGCATCCAATAACATTGTTAATAGAGGCTTGGCTTCTCTAATTTCTCTGGGTTTCCCCCCCCGATAAATGTCCACTACCGACAGCAGTTGGTAGAGCCAGGGGTCATTGTCTGCAGCAATTGGTGCGGTTTTGTAGATCGGTTTGATGATAGTGCCAGTGCCACCACCGATATTTGAGCGCCACACCCAGGGGTTGTTTTTGGCAACCATATTACTGTCAATGAGTGGGCAATCAAACCCTGTTGTCATACCTCGACCAAATCCCTCTATCTCTAACGGTATTGCATAACGAATGCCATGTTCGATCCACTCTTTTAGGTTTAGGGTCAAGGGCCGAGAGCCATTTTGTGAAAGCAGATTGGCAGTAAACAGCCTTTTGCTTGAGCGACTTACTTCGGCACCGCTAATTCCGATGCTTTCCCCAATCTCTCGCATGCCCCTCGACATTGGGTTACCCCGCGCTAACGAGATGTATTTTAATGCGACTAATGTATCGAGGGGTTTAAGCATTGCGGGTGTTACCTGTTACGGATTAGGTAACACTTTAGTCATTGTTTTCCCGTAATGTAAAGTGTTTTTTGTTAGCTTGATGGTGCTGAGAAAATGGATCAATATGCTCAGGCGACGGGAAGGGCTTGGTTAGAAAGCTGGGGAACGGAAAACGAGAAACCATGCCTGACAGACAAATAAAATGGCTGCCAGAAGCACTAGAAGAGCTGAGTCGAGAACGTAAAGTGATCCAGCCGCGTCTGAGGGAAAGTGAAACAGATAATGAAAAGTAGGTTTGTCTCGATAGGTAGTTCAATGGTGCTCTAACCTCAAGAGTATATAATCCTACTAAGTAGTATTTTTGGCTGGCATGATGAGGTTATAAACATGGCTATGGTAAAAAAAAAGCATTACGGTGACTGACTGGCAAAATAGCTGGATTAGGGCCAAATTGATTAAGGCAGAGAGAAGTGGGTACACAAAACAAGGTCCAGAAGAAATTTTAAGGGAAATTAAAGGCGGATTAGGGAGAGGTAGTGAGTTACAGGCTAAGCGAAGAAGCTAAATTGGATCTTGCACGAATATATTGGCGCGGGCGACAGGAGTACACAGAAGAGCAAGCCGGCAGTTATTATATGACCTTTTTTCTCATTTTGAGGTGCTAGTGGAATAGCCTTATAAATATCAAGCTGTCAATCATGTTCGAGAAGGGTATCGGCGTAGCGTGTGTGGAGTGGAGTGGCGTGGATTGCATCTATTATCGAGTAATAGGTGATGCGGTTGAAATTATGCGGGTTATTGGTCGGCAAGATTTCAATGAGTCAGTTTAACCTTTGGGGTTAATACCTGGTAGTTTCCTTTCAGCTCGGTTTTTTGTGGAACTTGTCTGGGCTTTGGGGCTCCAAGCTTGTTAGTATGTCTGGCAAGAAAATTGGCTAATTATGGTAGGGGAAAGCGATAGATGAAATTGTTAATGGTATGTAAGGTGTCGGTATTGGCATTTGCTGTTGGGCTATACGGATGCAGTGGTACGGAAGAGTCTGTAGTTGATAGTGTTTCTACTCAAGAGGTAGCTGCTCAGGTTGCTAAAGTAGCGTCTGCGGTGAATGTCAGTACGACTTCCTTTGTTCCTGGCGAGGCCGCTATTCGAGCCAAATTCAGAGCCAGCCTACCTCAGTTAAACATTGTATCTATTGAAGAAACTGTTGCCCCTGGCATATACAGTATTACATTGAACTCTGGCGAAGAGATGATGACCAGTGCTGACGGGGCTTTCATCTTTAGCGGTGATTTGCTTGCGGTTCAGGAGCGTGGAATCTTGAATATCAGTGACCAAAACCGTGGTAAAAAGCGAATAAAAGCCTTATCCGTACTTAAAGATGACGATTTAGTGGTATTTCAGGCTGAAGGCGAAGAAAAGGGCGAAGTGATTGCCTTTACTGATACAAGCTGTGGTTACTGCCAAAAATTTCATGCAGAGATTCCTGCGCTTAATAAGTTAGGCATTACTGTTAAGTACGCGGCATGGCCTCGATACGGCCTTGAGTCTCCTGCAGGTAAAGTCATGGCTGACGTATGGTGTGCAAAAGATCGTGCTAATGGGATGACGATGGCGAAAACACGCCGCGCAGTGGGTGAGACGGTTGCTGCATGTGATGTAACCGCGTTGATTAATGAGCAAATATCGCTAGGCCGCCAAGTGGGTGTGAAGGGTACGCCTGCCTTGTTTACCTTAGATGGCCGTCAAGTGGGTGGTTATCGCAGTGCAGCTGATTTGGCAAAAGAGTTTGGTATCTAACCTCACTTGAGGCATAAAAAAACCGTAAAGTCCGACTTTGCGGTTTTTTTATGCCTCAATGTTGGAAAATTCTGCTCACAAATTAGTTTTTTTTCAGGGCTATACGTATAATGCCAGGCATTAATGTGTGCGATAGCATGACATATACTAATAACACAAAAAACGAGTGACACACTGAGGTGCTGATTTGAAACCGGTTAATGTAGGAATTGTAGGGCTGGGTACCGTGGGTAGCGGTACGTTTAATGTATTAACACGTAACGCAGAAGATATTACTCGTCGTGCTGGCCGTGCTATTCAAGTAACTCATGTTGGCGCTCGCCGTGACAACCCGGCAGCGGATACATCTGGGGTTAAAGTCTCTCGTGATGTAGCCGATGTTGTTGCAGACCCGAATGTGGATGTGATTGTTGAGCTAATTGGTGGTACTACGCTTGCGAAAGACTTGGTTCTTGCTGCGATAGCCAGTGGTAAACACGTAGTGACGGCTAACAAGGCGTTAATCGCTGAATACGGCAACGAGATTTTTGCTGCAGCGGAAGCAAAGGGTGTGAATGTTGCTTTTGAAGCTGCTGTTGCTGGTGGTATCCCCATCATCAAGGCGATTCGAGAAGGTTTGTCGGCAAACCAAATTCAATGGGTTGCAGGAATTATCAACGGTACTGGGAACTTCATCTTAACCGAGATGAAAGAAAAGGGCCGTGATTTTGCTGATGTATTGGCAGAAGCTCAGGCGCTGGGGTATGCAGAAGCAGACCCAACCTTTGATGTTGAAGGTATCGATGCTGCTCATAAACTAACGATATTGGCATCTGTCGCCTTTGGTATTCCTTTGCAGTTTGATAAGGCATACACCGAAGGTATCAGTAAAATCACGGCAGAAGACGTGTCTTATGCGGATGAGTTAGGTTACAGCATTAAGCACTTGGGAATGACCCGTAAAACGGATGCGGGTATTGAGTTGCGTGTTCATCCTACGTTGATTCATAAGAGCCGTTTGATTGCGAATGTTAATGGTGTAATGAACGCTGTGATGGCGATGTCAGATGCTGTTGGCCCAACGTTGTATTATGGCCCTGGTGCTGGAGCTGAGCCTACAGCATCATCTGTTGTGGCGGATATTGTGGATGTTGCAAGAACCTTAACAACAGACCCAGATAACCGCGTACCGCATTTGGCGTTTAACCCGAACAGTTTGTCTGATACGCCGATATTGCCGATTGATCAAATTGGAACGGCGTATTATTTGCGTATTACTGCCAAAGATACCCCTGGGGTGATGGCAAAAGTGGCGACTATTCTTAGCGATTCTGGTATCAATATAGAATCATTGCTACAGAAAGAAGTTGATGTGGCGAATGGTCAGGTTCCAATCATTATGATCACTCGCCAGGTTAAAGAGCAAAGCATGAATGTGGCGCTTGAAAAAATTGAAATACAAGAAGAAGTTGTTGGTTCGGTGATGCGTATTCGCCTAGAGCAGCTCGACGGTTAATGTAAATAAAAAATTTGGAATATGATTATGTCTAATAGCTCTCGTTATACTGGCCTTATTGATAAATACCGCGACCACCTACCTGTGCATGATGACACGCGAGTGATCAGCTTGGGTGAAGGTAATACGCCACTTATCCGTCTTAACAACGTACCTCGTATGATTGGTAAAGACGTTGATATTTATGTGAAGTATGAGGGGTTAAACCCGACTGGGTCTTTTAAAGACCGTGGTATGACAATGGCCGTGACAAAAGCGGTTGAAGAAGGCAGCAAGGCGATTATCTGTGCATCAACGGGTAATACCTCTGCAGCAGCAGCGGCTTACGCAGCACGAGCAGGAATCACGGCGTTTGTATTAATCCCAGAAGGCAAAATTGCCATGGGTAAATTAGCGCAAACCATGATGTATGGTGCCGTTATTTTACAGATTCGCGGTAATTTTGATGAAGGTATGCAGCTTGTTAAAGACGTTGCTGCAGAGGCACCTGTCACCATCGTTAACTCTATCAACCCGTACCGTTTAGAAGGTCAAAAAACGGCTGCATTTGAAATTGTTGAAGAGCTTGGTGCTGCTCCGGATTATCACTGCTTGCCAGTGGGTAACGCGGGTAATATAACGGCACATTGGATGGGGTATTCTGAGTCTCATAGAGATGGCGTTGCGAATAACTTACCTAAAATGGTTGGCTATCAAGCAGCCGGTTCGGCACCCTTTATGCGTGGCAAGATGGTTGATGATCCTGAAACGGTTGCTACAGCAATTCGTATTGGACACCCTCAGTCGTGGGATAAAGCATGGGTTGTACAAAAAGAGTCTGGCGGTTGGTTTGATGAGCTACAAGATTCAGAAATCCTAGAAGCTCAAAAGTTGTTGGCGCAGTCTGAAGGTATTTTCTGTGAGCCTGCGTCTGCGGCGTCTCTTGGTGGAGCAATTCGTGACATTAAGAGCGGTAAGATTCCTGAAGGCAGCAAGATTGTTTGTACCTTAACGGGTAATGGTCTTAAAGATCCTGATACTGCAATCTCACAGTGTAAAAATGCTATCATGAGCACTATTGATGCAACGCTGGAAGATGTTAAAAAGTCGATTCTAGAAAACTTGTAACAAAGAACGAGGAAACAATAGTCTATCCACTGATACTTGCATTCTACCTCCTCACCTTCGTTGTTCAACGGGTTGCGTATCCCGATATGCGCCCCTTTAAATGCCTTGGTGAGAAAACAGACTGCTGCGTCTAACGGGATAAACTATTATTACCTCGTCCCTAACGGTTAAAACCGTTACTGGTTTAGGTTTTTGCTTCGACGTTAAAAGCTCGGTTTAATTAAACATCCACGTGTTGTTTAATTAAACCGAGCTTTTTTATTTGTTCTTGTGAAAGCCGAGCTGACGAATTGGAAAACAATGTAGATAAGTTGTTTTAAACAACGGCTCAGTAGTGATCTGTAGTGATCTGTAGAGATCTGTAGTGATATTCGGTCTAGATAGGTTGCAAACAAAAATAGCCTTTTGAGATAATAATGAGAAAAATATCCCGCCGTAAAGTCCCTAATCAACACCAGCTGTCTGATGCAGTGCACCCAGCAATTCAACGCATATATGCATCTCGTGGTGTGTTGACGGATATGGATGCTGAATTGGGTCTTAATCGTCTAATGCCTGCGTCAGGGTTAAAGGGCCTTGAGGATGCATTAACGTTATTGGTGTTTGCTTTAGAACATCAGCAACGTATTTTGGTGGTGGGAGATTTTGATGCTGATGGGGCGACAAGTAGTGCGCTTTCTGTTTTAGCATTAAAAGCGCTAGGAGCGGGTCATGTCGACTATTTGGTGCCGAATCGTTTTGAGTATGGCTATGGATTAACACCGGAAATAGTTGAAGTAGCGGTACAAAGAAAGCCTGATTTGTTGGTGACCGTGGATAACGGTATTTCTAGCATTGATGGTGTTGCAGCTGCGAAAGCGCAGGGTTTAAAAGTATTGGTGACAGACCACCATTTACCAGGAAACGCGTTGCCGGAGGCAGATGCAATCGTGAACCCGAATCAGCCAGGCTGTGGCTTTGCCAGTAAAAACTTAGCGGGTGTGGGTGTTATTTTTTATGTGATGACAGCGTTGCGCACACGTCTTAGTGAGTTAGGGTGGTTTGATAAAAAAGGTATTCCGACCCCAAATATGGCGGACTATTTGGATATTGTTGCTTTGGGTACTGTTGCCGATGTGGTGCCTTTGGATCAGAATAATCGTATTTTAGTGTATAACGGTTTACGACGAATGCAGGCGGGGCGTTGTCGCCCTGGGATCAAAGCATTAGCTGAAGTGGCAAAGCGTAACTTGGATAATGTCGTGGCATCAGATATGGGCTTCGCTATTGGGCCACGCTTAAATGCTGCGGGTCGTTTGGATGATATGTCTCATGGCATTGAATGCTTGATGGAAGATAATCCTGGTATTGCCCGAGAGATGGCGGTGGAATTGGATGCACTAAATGCCGAGCGCCGCCTGATAGAGGGAGGTATGCAACAAGAGGCGCTGTATGTGCTTAAGCAGTTGCATTTAGATCGCTCTAATATGCCTTGGGGTTTGTGTTTGTACCAAAAGGATTGGCATCAAGGTGTTATTGGTATTCTAGCGTCTCGCATAAAGGAGCGTTATAACCGCCCTGTCATTGTGTTTGCTTCTGCCGGAAAGGGTGAGTTAAAAGGCTCTGCTCGGTCGATACCGGGGTTTCATATTCGCGATGCCCTTGATGCTGTTGCGTCAAAACACCCTGAAATTATTAGTAAGTTTGGCGGTCATGCGATGGCGGCGGGGTTAAGCCTTAAAGAAGAACATTACCCAGCGTTTCAAGAGGCTTTTGATCAGGAAGCGCGAAGACTCTTAACGGAAGATGATTTGCGCGGTGAAATCTTAAGTGACGGGCCTTTGGGTACTGAAGAATTGGATTTACCGTTTGCTCAGGTATTACGAGATGCAGGGCCGTGGGGGCAAGCATTCCCCGAGCCGTTATTTGATAATCAATTGGAGCTTTTGGACCAGCGAATAGTGGGGGAGAAACACCTTAAGTTGGTGTTTGGCCTTCCGGGTTCTAACCGTGTCATTGATGGTATCGCGTTTAATGTGGACCTTGCTGCATGGCCTAACAAAAAGGCAAAAAAAGCATGGGTAGCTTATCGGTTGGATATCAATGAGTTTCGCGGTGTGCAAAGTCCGCAGTTGATGGTGGATGAAATACGCCCTGTGGATTGAGTCCACTAGGGCGGGTGTCCGTTGTCTGTATTAGGGTGAAACGATAACCTTGGTTTGGCTAGGTGCTATTTGTGCACCTGCGGGCATGTTGGCACTGGCACCATTATGAGCGGTCATTGATGTTAGGTGAATACACTTTTGACCTTCGATCAGTACGGCAGAGCTGCCCATTTTAAATAAAACCTTATCCATATTTTTTCCCGATACTACGCCACCGGCTACACCGGCTTCATCTCCCGATGAACTGGGTATTTCAGATTTCAGCGTAACCACTTCCTTGCCCACAAATTTTACCTTTGTCGATGTTTTGCTGGCCATGTTTACCATGCCAATGTTGGGGTAGGGGATTGGAATTGGCCCTGCTGGAGGTGCGGGTGTTTTACAGACGTCGGGGAATGCAAAGGCTTGACCGCTAGCTTTGGTGGATGCGGGGAAAATTGCAGGCATTCGTTTGTTCCTTTTGTTACCCTAAATGAATTTTTTCAGCTCGCACTTTGAAATCTTCTTCTGTTTTGTGCAGTGCTTTTTTACTCTTAACATGTAATGTGCCTTCTACGAGCTGACGTACGCGCCCACTTTTAGATTGGCTTAATTTTTTTACGGTAGAATAAAAGTTTTCACTTTTTTGAATCAAACTTTTAGCAACCGTTTCTATTTTTTCTGCGACTACAATAGACTGTTCGATAACACCATCAAATCGCTCCCCGCGATATCGAAGCTCTTGAGCATCAATACGAGCCTGTTGAGCGGCAAGTTCTAACTGCTGGCTACCGAGTTTTAGTTTTTCGGGCAATAAGCGTAAGGTGCTACCAATTGGGCGTAGTAAGGCTTTGGTCGTATCAATCACATTCAGTGTTAATTGAGCGTTGGCGCTGATATCCACATGCTCACCAGAAATGCTGACATCCTTTGCTGAGTCTAATTTAATGCCGCCATTTTGTGTGACAAGTTCTAAATCCCCTGTTGGGATAATCACGCGGGTAATGCCTTGTTCTGGATCAAACTCGAATACCAGTTCGTTGGTTGCTGAGAAAACCTGTAGGCGTTCAGCACCATCCTCTTCGGTTAAGGTTGCCCATGCGCCATTTTTAGCGTTAATGCGGTTTTGTAGTGGGGCAATTTTATGAGCCGGCATAACAAGATCCTTATCCGTTTCGTTTGGGTTTAGGAGGCTGCCATTGTTCAGCTTCCAGTC
>CAJXZM010000222.1 GCA_913063125.1 uncultured Gammaproteobacteria bacterium
TGGCCAAGCGTGTTTTTGAGGTGTTTAAACCTTGGGGGCTTCCACCAGAGATATTGGCAGTGGTCGCTGTCATCATGATGGGATTACCAACAGCGTATTCCGGAGCTTCGGGGATTATCTTGCTGGCAGTAGGCGCGGTAATATACGAAGAGTTACGTAGAGTAGGTGCTAGGAGGCAACTTGCATTAGCAACAACGGCAATGACGGGTGGCGCGGGTGTGGTATTAAGCCCCTGCATTCTCATTGTGATGATTTCGATGTTAAACAAAGAGGTTGTCACCGATGAGTTATTTTATTGGGGTAAGCTAGTTTTTGGTTTGACGATATTTGTCTTTGTTGTGTTTGCCCTAATTACCAATCGTGGAAAATTCCATGTTGAGTCACCAAAAAACGCTCTCAAGCCTACGCTGAATGCGTTGAGTAGACTTATCCCGTACGTAGGAATAAGTCTTGGCGTTGGTGTTATATATGCTTTTGCATTGAATGCATATCTGGATCAATTCTCTGCGCCTATTATATTACCCGTCATTCTGATTGCTTTTTTGGCTTATGAAAAAATCGTCGATGTGCGACATAATGATAAGCGCGCTATGCAAAAGGTTGGGAATGCTTTAACCGAGTCAGTATCACAAGCCTCTACGCATATAGGTGCAATACTTATATTTGGGTGTTGTTCGTTACCACTGGCTGGGGTTGTTGAACGTTCATCGTCAATGATGGACATTCCAGAAGCCTTCAGCTCCGTTTGGGTAGCGATGTGTTTCTTCGTTGTGGCCATGATTTTGATTGGGATGTTTATAGACGCAATCGGTGCTGTAGCGCTTATATCTGGATCCTTTGCAGCGATCGCCTATAACAGTGGAATACACCCCATTCACTTTTGGATGGTAGCGCTTGTTGCCGTTGAGTTAGGGTATTTGTCTCCACCGGTTGCTATGAATCATTTGCTAACACGCCAAGTAGTCGGTGAGTCGGAAGTTGAAAAGGCTGCGCTAGAAGGTGATAGCTTTTGGTATCGTCATGAAAAAATACTTCTGCCTATCGCTGTAATGGGTACAACATTAGTCATTGTTGCATTCGGACCACTAATTGTGGGGTATGAAGCTTCGTTTTAGCTATATGGGTTAATTTTGCGGAATAGATATAATGATAATAATAATTCAAAATCAGCGGGTTTTATGTAGAGCTCTGCTGTTCGTAATATTCGTACTTTTGGCAAAAAGTGCGAATGCCCAATTACTACAGAATCTGCTCATAGGAAATCCGAAAGCGATAGCGTTAGGAAATGCAGTAACGGCGGATCCGCCAGGCATCGACTCTATTCATTTTAATCCTGCTGGGTTATCGCGGTTACAGGGAAGGCAGATGCATATAAAGTTTTTTGCGGCGGATGTTGAACTTACTGGCGAATTCAGAAGTAACGAGGAATATAGCCGCTTGTTGGATGAACATAATGAAGTTGATTCGATAGCGGATACTACAAGTACTGTTGATGGCTTTGCATTTTATTCTCCTATTAGTGGCATTACAGAAGTACCAATGACAGCAGGTGCTCTTGGAGGAGCCTCATACGCGCCGCCCGATAGTAAGTTTGTTTTTGCAACTGCAGTGTATGCGCCTTTGATAGGTGGTTATATCAGGAGCGAGGATGATCCAGGGCGTTATTACGGAAAGGAAGCAGCAGTATCCAGACTAACGTTCCTATCACCCACGTTTAGCTATGAGGTGTCTCCCAACTTAACGGTGGGAGCCGGTATTGGGCTATCCTACTTTGGTGCTGGAATATCGATTGATTTTCGAGCGCCAAACATGGCGTTGGGAGGGGTAAAGGACATTACCGATGCAGCTTGTGCCGGTGAAGATAATGGGATTGTGTTCGAGGGGGAGATACCTATCGATTTTTGTGGCGGGAATATTAGCCCCTTTGAGAAGTTGCTCACGTTGGAGGCGAACATGGAAAAAACGCTGTCCTTAACCTACAATATGGGATTTTTGTGGGAGGCAACACCTTGGTTAACGATCGGCGGCGCATATCAAAGTGAGGCAGTTGATGACTTAGAGGGTGACGTTCTAATCGTAATTGATGAGAGCCTATTGGGATTTACGCAAGGCTTAGCGGATTCTAACCCCATATTTGAGGCGTTGATCCAAGCGCTTGAGCTTACCGAAAATGACAGTCGAATTGAAACCAAAGGTAATCTAGAGTTCACGCTTCCCGCCCATGCTGCGTTAGGATTTAGTGTTCAATTAACACCCACAATAAAATTCAACGTAGACTGGAAATGGACACAGACCAGTAAGTTTGACTCGTTAACATTCCATGTGGATGACCCTATTCCGTTACTAGGACTGCTGGATGAAATAGGTGTTGAGAATGTTACGGCTACTTCATTAACTATCCCCAGGGGCTACGAAGACGCAACGAATTTCGCCTACGGTGTTGAGAACCAATATAGCGATACAACGGCGATTAGGTTTGGTTATGAACCGAGGAGAACGGGTATACCAAAAAATAAAATGGATTTTCTTATTCCAGTAGGGGACTTTGATCTCTATGGTTTTGGCGTTAGTTACAAGCTAGATAAAGAAAGTATCTTAGATATTTCATTGGCTTATGCTAAGAGTGAGATTGATGTGCCTGCAGGTTCTTCAACAAACGGTAATGACTTGCGGCCTGACAATTTTGTTTATAATCCCTCCGCGGGTATGGATGTAAGCGCAACGCTTGTGGTAACAATTTTGGAAATTGGATACCGGACACAATTTTAGCAGTTCAAAAATATTGATGCAGGGAGTGTTGATTTTGTTATCGCTACACTTTCAAACACTGACATCCCAAAATTGAATTAGCGGGTAGTAGAATCGGTAGCTTACTCCATAAGTAACCCATTATTGGCTCTTCTTCTATTTCCCACATTCGGTTACAAGTACTAGCGGAGAAATCATTAATTTGCCATGCGAATGTCATAATCTATGCCGTTTCTTACTTCTTCCACGGTTTTGAAATGTGGTTTACTTGTATCATTTTCTGCTTAGTTTGAATTGAAATTAGCTCGATACGATCTCGAAGGGATATACCTACCTGTGTTTAAATTGCCATTGACGCATCTCGTCGATACAGCCGTTGATATGAAAATTTAAGACCTTCATGAAATCATTCGGGAATTTTGCACTCAATAATAATTGAAAGAGTAACTAATGGAAATTGTTCAAGAAATCTTGATGCATCCAAATGGCCAATACTTCTTACTAGTGCCGGTATTTAGTGGGCTTATTGGTTTTGCAACTAATTTCATTGGAATACAAATGATGTTCAAGCCGCTTGAATTCTTTGGACTTAAACCTGTATTTGGTTGGCAGGGGATTATCCCCGCTAGGGCGAAGAAGTTTGCGGCTCTACAGATGGATCAGGTTGAAAAAATCATAGACGTAAACGAAGTGTTAGAGAAAGTTAACATTGATGCCATTGGTGACATAATGCAGCCCAATCTTCGGCAGTTAATTGAATTGGTGATGGTTGACCTCGGGGCTCGAGCAACAGAAGTGTATTGGGAAAATACCCCCAGTTTTATCAAAAAACGATTATACGGTAAGGTAGAAAAAGAGCTGCCAGGCATCATTAGTCGGTTGGTGGAGGATATAAAAGGAAACCACGAAACGTTATTAGATACCAAAGAGATGGTTGTGAGTAAACTTGATGAGGATAAAGGGTTGCTGGTGCGTTTAGTCAGGAAGACTATTGATAAAGAGCTAGGATTTCTCATGAAGTCGGGTCTTTTTCTAGGGTTTGCTTTTGGTGTTATTCAAATGCTCGTGTTTTTTAAATATCCCGATGTATGGTATGTGTTACCGATTGGTGGTTTTATCGTTGGCTATATTACCAATTGGATAGCAGTAAAGTTGATGTTTTGGCCGCTGTATCCCATAAAGATTGGACCATTTCGCCTTCAGGGAGTGTTTATAAGAAGAAAGGATGAGGTTGCAAAAGATTATGCAGAGACTCTGACGGAATCTGTATTAAATGCGGAGACGATTGCGAATTATATTCTAAAATCAGACCCTTCAAGCTCGCTGAGTAAGTTATTGCGATTTTACATTAACGAAGCCATTGACCGTTCCCTAGGCGGCACCAAACATCTTGTCCTATTTTCAGTGGGTACAGAAAGTTTCATAAAATTCAAATCTAATTTTTATGAAAACCTACGAAATGAGAGTATGCCGCCTCCGCTTCAAGCGGGTATCTCTTTCGCAGAAAAAGAGATAAATCTAAGTGAGATTATTGAATCTCGCATGAAGTTATTCACGCCTAGTGAATTGGATGGATTTGTTCGTCCAATTTTCGAGGAAGATGAATGGTTGCTTTATATGGTGGGTGGCGCTCTCGGTTTTTTAGCCGGGTGGGGCCAACTTGTACTCATATTCTCGTAATGAATGTGGATGAACCCGGTGTAAAAAGCAAAGGGAATGACAAAGATACAAAAAAAGAAGGCTTCATCTGTTGTTCCTGTCCTTAGCACTGCTGAGCAATAGGAATCAAATGCAATCTCGATACCCTGCAAAATGAACCATTGCGGACTAATCTTTCGCCAATGGTCAGTTTTACGCGCTTGAGGGCTATTGGTAAATAGTTTGTTGAAGTGTGTGGCTATTCTTTAGTTGCTTTCTCTTTGTAGATGCAAACTTGAAAGTGAAACTAGAGTTTTAGATCAAGGCTTTGGGGAGCCCCAAAGGCAGGGTGTTTATGTCAATTTAATAGGGTTATCTCATGCAGCGTCCAGTGAATCATTCAATCTCTACCTTAGTAGCAATAACCTTCTTCTTTGTTTTCCCCTGTTGTTCATTCCAGTAAGTTCTAACGTTATAGCTGATGCTGTAAAATGGCGGCTAGCTCACAATAATTGGGTCTAAGTTTATTGTTGATCAAAATGTGAACTGTGACACACTAATAAACATATTCCCTCATGGAATTATTTGAATGGAAAAGGAGAGTCACGGAAGGCTTAAGTTCAATGGATGCGCTGTTTAATTACTGTGAACTAAAGGCCCTTATATGCTTAGGAAAGTATTGCTGTTATTAATTCTCTCCGCGTTAACCCTATCTCCTGTCGCTCATGCCGGTTGGTTCTCGAATGCTAAAAAAGCAGCTCAAGCAAGAGTTGCTCAGGTTAAAGCTGAGGCTGCCAGAGCCGTTTCTAGAATTAATGCCGCTAGGATTGCTGCCGAGAAGGCTGCTCAAGCTGCGAGAGAAAATACTGCCAGAATAGCTAAAGCGAGAGCCGCTAAGATCAAGGCGCTTAGGGTCGCTGCTGCGAAGGCGGCTAGAGCCGCTAAAGCCAAAGCGGTTAGAATCGCCAAAGCGAAAGCCGCTAGGATCAAAGCTGCTAGAATTGCAGCCGCGAATGCTGCTAAGGCCGCTGCTGCTAAAGCTGCAAGAATTGCTGCTGCCGCTGCAGTAGCCAAGCAAGAAGCCACCAAAAACTATTTAGTGAATAAGTTTGGAGTAAACTTTGATTTCATCGATGAAGGTGATTATGGCCCTCTTAAAGTCCTTGCGAACTTAGTAACCCCTCCTGCAGCGAACAACCCTGTTAATGCTCAACTCGAAAAAGAGATGAGCTTTATGAACTTCAACAAAAACCCAGGTAATCATAACGACAAGTTTAATCCTAAGGGTTATCACCAATGGCAGGTTGTCACGCTTGATGGCGCAACTACAGGGGCGCAATGTGCCGATGGTAGCGACTACCAATTCCTTGTTAAGAGATCGGCTTTAAGCAGCAACATGGTTGTGTTTTTTGAAGCTGGTGGCGGTTGTTGGGATCATGGTACGTGCTCAAATTCTAGTGGTGGATTCACGAATGCAGGACTTGTTGGTGGCCAGGAAGGTGCCCCCGAAGTACTGGGTGTATCTACAGACAAACTAGGTATCCGTGCGGCTAAACTAGCATCACTTACCACAGCATCAATTCAACCAGGGTTTCTTCCTAAATATCAAAATTGGACACGTGTATTTCTTCCGTACTGTACTCAAGATATTCACTTAGGTATGGAAGATGGTGATATTACGTATTACGAAAATCAAGAAGAACAGACGGGCGACAGTGTTGATGTTCGACATGGAGGCATGTCTGTTCAGGGCTCGGTATTAACCTGGCTTAAAGATAACCTAGAACAGCCAGGACAATTATTGGTAACCGGTCAAAGTGCCGGAGGATTCGCCTCGGAGTTACTTTATCATCCATACCGTTTAGCGCTTAACCCTAAGAAAGGCTATATGCTGAATGATGCGGGCCCTATTATGCCAGCCATTCAAGGAGAAGATGCCTATGAACATCCAAGTCAGTTTGCACATGAAACAGTAACCGCAGCTTGGAATGTAATGCCATATTTGGAATGGTTAGAAGATCAGTCTGCTTCTTATGCGCACTTTGACCCAGAGAATATGGGTTCTATCTCCAACTTCCTTGCGTCAAGATGGCATAACGACCGCTTTGTTCTTGCTGCAGCACAAAAAGATAATGTTATCGCAGGCTTCAGTTATAACACCTTCTTTTCAGATATTTATGAGGAAGATTCGCTTGCAGCGCGTGATGAGTTACGTGATGAGCTTAGATTGGCTGACATGGATAGAAAGCGCGCTCAACTTGATGGTATTGATAACTATGGTTACTTTATGCCTGGCTATCGACCCTTTATGGGCGGCCATGTATTAACTTTCCCTTTCATATACAGCAGCACAACCAATGAAGATGATGACCAGGACATCACTGACAGTATCCATAACCTTATGAGTAGTAGAGGTGACGTAAGGGAGTCTTGGGAATATGACCTTGCGGGGGATTTAGCGGGACGCCATTATAGAAAAGTGATAGATGACTGTATCAACTACTATTTCGATTTTAGTGGTGGTGGCAGGTCGAGCGGGGATGTTTTTCTTCATGCTGACGGCGAAGATACGAATTGGGGTGAGATTATCACTGATGTTATAAAGGGTGATACCTGTATTAAACTAGGTGCTGGGCCGATTTCAATTCAAGGGGCTATTGGGAATTTTCTTCCTGATTTCTAATCTATTTTACGTACCATAATAAAAGCATCGTAATGAATCTACATTGCGATGCTTTTTGCGTGTTAAAAAAAAATAATTTGGTTTTACGGGTAGTTTAGTTCTAAGCTGAATATTATGACTAATGACAGAATCAAATATTCATTACTTTTAGTTGCAATACTTATTGTTATTACCACTATGTTTTTGGGGTTTGGCGACCCTGGTCAGATTCAGGATGAATCGATCTCTGCGGTTGAGTTGAGCGTAAAAATGGACGAGCCCGGTCAGAAGATACAGGGTGGAGATGTTTCTCGTTATTCAACATCAATAGGTGAAGTGGAAATAACACCTAAAGAAGTACCCGAACATGAACTTATCGATCAGCTATTAGCAAATTTAGGTAGTGAAGAAAGAGCCGTGTTGGAATTGCAGGTGTTACAAGCGTCAATTTCAAAACGTGTGAATAGTTTATCTCCTGGCTCTATGTCAGAGGAAGAAATGTTGGAGTTATTTGATGACATTGATTATCTCGATAAAAATGCTGTGTTCTTGGGAAAAGAAGCTGAGCAACTAAAGGTTTATGTAAAATCTGCTGTGAGCTATTAGTGAGCATCCACCAATAAAGGGCCGGACACTCACGTTGAGGAAGTTTAAATTTGAGTAAAGGTTAACGGTAACCCATCAGTTGGAAAGGTTAAGGGGACGTTATTGTATTTGTAGGACCGCATTTTGGGATCTTTTGTGACTTTGTAGTTCTTCAATAAATGAAATAAGAAAATCTTACCTTGCACCTGAGAGAAATGAAGGCCTAAGCATTTGTGTGAGCCACCACCAAACGGGATGTATTGGAAAAAATCCTTCTTATCCTCAGAACGTTCGGGTGAAAAACGTCGCGGGTCAAAGGTTGTTGGGTTGGTCCAGTATTCCGGCATGTAGTGTGATAACAAGGGTGACACCATGACGTTAGTATGTGCTGGAATGGTGTGGCCGTTAAACTCAAAATCCCTAAGAGCGTAGCGAGGGATGGTGACTAGCGCTGGGTACATGCGCAATGCTTCACTGAACGTCCATCCCGTTTTCTCTAGCGTGTCCAAATCATCAAAAGTAACGCTGTCTTTGTTAAGCGAGAGCATTTCTTCTCGTAATTCCTGTTGCCACTGTGTGTTGGATGCCAACGCGTAGAGCGTTGAGTTTAGCGCGCTGGTTGTTGTGTCATGAGCGGCAAAGAGCAAAAAGAGTAAATGATCTTTCACCTGCTCATCACTGATGAAGTCACCATTGTCATCCCGCAGGTGGCACAGGTGAGAAAACATATCCTTACCTTCAGAGCATCGCTTATCCTTTATTTTACTAAGAATAAAGCGACTGATTACTTTGTTTCCTTTGACACCTTTTGCATAAGGCGAGAACCATAAGCTTTTCAAGCGTAAGGGGTCGGCGGTGGCATTGACGATATCGGTAAAGGCCTTGTTTAATGTGTCTACTTCAGGGGCTGATTTTACACCCAGAAACACTTCGGCTCCGGCGGTAAGCAGTAGGCGTTTAACAAAATCTAGAGTTTGAGTGGGATAGCCGCTATTAAGTTGAAGGACGCCTTTGTTCAGCAATGGATCCATCAATTCGATGTGACCCTCAATGGCATTTCGTTTAAATGCTTGCTGTAATATTTTTCTTTGGGTCTTGTGATCTTTAAAGTCACGCTGCAGCACATTGTTATTAAACAGTGATTCGAAGGTGGGTTCCCAGGCAAGGTAGTTGGAAAAGAGTTTATCTTGGTTCTGAAGTACCAGTTTGTTGGCTTCTGGGCCGATTAAGTAGACACCTTTAAGCAGGGGGGTACGAAATTTGATGACCGAACCATATGTTTTGTACTGTTTATCTAGCCATTCATGTATGTTGGTTAAGAAAGGGTGGAGATGGCCGACTATCGGCCATCCGGTATCACCGGGAAGGTGAGTATCGGGGGGGCGTTTGGTGTCTTTTTGGAATTTTCTAATTTTTTTAATGTCATACCGAGATAACGAATCGGTGATTTCGCACTGCTTCGACCCGTCGATGCTAGCCGGTGTATTCATATCTAATACCTGAATTTTATTTTATTAATGTTATGATGCGTATTTTGATTTTTGACCAAATTGATCGGCCTTGGTTTTGTCATGGGATTGAAAGGTGACTTTTGTTTCATCTTCTTTAACACGCATCACTTTTTTGTATCCATTTATGAATGTTCCATCTAGGCCCAATCGACTGTTCCATGTAGCGTTGGGGATATATTTTCCACGTGCCCCATGGAATTTTGTCCATGCTCGAAGCAGCATAGGTAGTTGCTTTGTAACAAGGTTCGGTTTCTTAAGGTATTTTACTTCTTCGGCAAGTTCGTCTCCTACCATGTGCCAGGTAAAGCTACCTACAAAATCTCTAAATACAAACTCTACCAGTGGACGTTGCCAGGCGGGAGATCGCTCTTTTACGGTGTCTTTTACGCCGATAAAAAAAGCTTTGTTGAGTTCATCAGTAAA
>CAJXZM010000223.1 GCA_913063125.1 uncultured Gammaproteobacteria bacterium
TTGGCAATCGCTGATGCGGTCACAAGCAGCGCAATAGATTCTTTTGTAAAGTGTGTCAGTTATGAAATGCCTAAGGGAATACGTATAAATGCAATTAACCCTACGGTTATCGAAGAGGCCTGGGGGGTATATGGCGACATGATGCCTGGATTCCAACCTGTGCCGGGTAGCTTAGTTGGTAAAGCGTTTGAGCGTTCGGTTGATGGGTTCCTCAATGGAGAAGTTATATACGTTGACGCCTAACTCGAAATCTTTTCAGTGGTTGCCATAATTTGACGTTGGTAGCCCCTAATTTAACTTTTCTTAAATTTATGGAAGAAAACATCATGAAGAAAATAATAGTTATATTGATACTTGCGAGTATTACTCAAGCTGCAACAGCCGGACAGAATATGCATCGGCGTATAGCAAAAATACAAAGCATGCATAGTGATTCCTCTCAGATTGATAAAACTACTAACCATAAGCAGAATCTGCATCCGGTGAGTTATTACCGTCATGCCAAGCATCACCCAAGTAATCGTAGAGCGAATTTTAGAAATGTAAAAGAGGAGGTTTCTACCCTTGCAGGAGCAACACAAATAAAAGGTAGCAAGACTAAATTCCGACATCGTTCAAAGAACGGTAGGCGCCATTTCAAAGACCTTTAGATTCACAAATTTTAATTCCTAAGCCAAGAGTGTCTATTATAGAGGGAGGCATAACCACACTACCATTACAGCGGCGACCGGCAACACGACAAAGGGCATTAACAGGATTAAAGTCGCTCCTGCTAATACCCTTAATTGTTAGTGGTTCAATGTTATTTCCTTCCATCAAGCCTAGCTTACATCACATCATACTTGGTAGGCGATATCTCTCTACTCAATGGGTAACCCTATCCCCCCATATTTCTGTTAAGCGCTGGTCTCGGCCGCAGTTCCATCGGTAAAACTTATAACGTTTACTACTATGTTTATAGTAGTCTTGATGGTGACTTTCATTACCCTTTATAGGATAGAAGGTAGCTGCACTAAGGATTGGAGTAACCACCTTTTGACGTTTAAATTCATCTACCACTTTTTTTCGTGACCGCTCGGCAAGCCTTCGTTCGTTATCCGTTGCCACAAATATTGCACTCAAATAACTCCGACCTTTATCGCAAAACTGACCTCTCCCATCAAAGGGGTCAATGTTGACCCAGTAGTGGTCTAACAACTGTTGATAAGACACTTTATTCTCATCATAGGTTACTTCGACTGCTTCGTAATGCCCCTTATGATTACCCCGATAAGTGGGGTTTATTAACGCACCGCCAGTAAAGCCCGAAACTACGGACGTTACTCCCTTGAGTTTTTCAAAATCTGATTCCATACACCAAAAACAACCTCCTGCGAACAATGCTGTTGCTGCCGATGCAAGCTGGGCCGTAGACAGAAGAATCAACGTAACTGCACACAATACTGACTTTTTCATTTGATTTACCTATGTTTGTTGTAATTAGACGCGGCTTTGTGGATTGCTAAAGCGTTCTTGCTAGCCGAAACCCACGAATGTCGCCTCGGTAATCTTTATCACCATTGTATCGAATTGCCACACGAATATATTGCGCGCTGCTACTCCAGGCACCACCTCTCAGTACTCGTTTGCTACAATCCCCTGAATCCCAGCTAGCGCCATTATCAGGTGCACCACGATAACTACTATTCCAACAATCTTGAACCCATTCATAAACATTGCCATGCATATCGTGCACACCCCACGCATTGGCATTAAATGCGCCCACGGGGGCTGTTTTTTTATCATCCCACTGGCTACCACAACCATCACAGTTGGCATTATTATCGCCAATTTCACTCCCCCAATGATAGGGCGCCGGTGAACCAGCGCGCGCAGCATGCTCCCACTCTGCCTCGGTGGGTAGCCGGTACTGCTTTCCGCTCTCCTGATTTAGCCATTCAATATAGATTTGAATATCGTCCCAAGAAACATTTACTACCGGGCGTAACCCCCTGCCCCAACCACTATCATCGGGAATGTAATCACACCCTCCCTTAGCTACACACAGATCCCATTGCTGGAAAGTTACCTCATATTTAGAAATTTCAAAGGAACGTAGTGATACGTTATGAACAGGCTTTTCGAAACGCATGCAGCCTAAATCACTTACACAGCCCATGCGTGCCGCTCCGCCAGGAATGTTAACCATTTGCGGTAGCTGAAAATCATCTGTGACATCAATTTGATTATGCTGGACAGAGAGAGGATTATCGCTCTCAAGAGCATGGGTTTTCGCGGAGTAAGTTATTACAACCAGAAGAAATGTAGCTACTATTGGTAATATTGATTTTTGCATAAGAGGCATTTCGTCGTTAAGTTTGTTTTCTGGAAGCCAGGTAAAGCATCGGGACTTACCTAGCAGCACCACATTAGAAAAAAACCACTTTAACCGAAGAAAATCACAAAACAATTACCAATATATAAACAAAGTATAACAATTTCAACACCCAGCCCTTTAGGTATTTATTTGGCCTTTTCTTCCAACCAGGTCGCTGATGATATTGCATTCTACGCTGCATAAGGCAGTTCGGTTGTATCAACAATGTTCAAACTCAGTCTCCAGATGCAAACATGGCGCTTATTTCAGCATAACTAACAGCATCAGCTGAAAAATTAAATGTACCTTTTTCTAACATTTCATTGGCAGCCCGCAGAAATGCACCCAATGCTACACGGCTTAACGCACTACCAACACTGATCCGCTTAACACCAATCTTTGAAAGTTCAGCTAGGTCTAGCTTTACTCCTTGCAGACCCATTACTACGTTTACAGGCCGATCAACTGAACGAACAATGGCAGAAATATCATCCTTACTGGTAACACCTGGTGCATATAAAACGTCTGCCCCAGCTTCCTGGTAGGCCTGTAAACGTCTAATGGTATCTTTAAGGTCTGGCCTTCCCACTAAATAATTTTCGGCACGCCCTGTAAGTACAAAAGAATGTTCGAATGAGCGCTTAGCTTCAGCTGCCGCTCGTATACGGTCAACGGCAAGTTCAAATCCATAAATGGGTCTATCTTTTTGATTTGTAGCATCTTCAATAGAAGCTCCCACCAAACCAACTTTTGATGAGAGTTTAATAGTTTCCGCAACAATGTCAGGTAAGTCACCAAAGCCGTTTTCTAAATCAGCGCTTACGGGCAAATTAGTGGCCTCTACTATACTCCTGACGTGGTGTATCATGGCTTCGCGGTCGACTGTATTATCGCGTTGCCCTATTGAAAACGAATAACCTGCACTAGTTGTTGCTAGCGCCTTATAACCAAGCTGTGCGAGTAATCGCGCCGTACCGATATCCCATGGGTTAGGAATAATAAAGGCCCCATCTTCGTGATGCATCGACAGAAAGGTCTCTCCCTTTTCTTTCTGTGACAATTTTCTGGTATTAGGCTCAGGGATGAATTCATTAATTTTGTTGTTCATCAGATAACTCTCCATTCAATTCAATTACTTAATCTAATTAGCCGTTCTAGACTGCTTGCATTTAGCCTAGCAGTACCCAGGAAAGTGCATTATAGTTCTATGCAAACCATGAATTAAAGACCATAGAATACATAACACTTATGCGCTTTATGCAATAATGACGAGTATAAATGAACATTGAAGCACTTCAAATATTTGTAGAAGTCATGCGACGGGGCGATTACTCCTCTGTAGCAAAAGATCGAGACCTTGCCCCCTCATCGATATCTCGTACTATTGCTTCACTTGAAAAACAGCTCGGAGTTCGCTTATTTCAGCGTACAACTCGCAGTTTATCGCCAACAGAGGCAGGTAAACTCTACTTCAAACGAGTGGAGCCTATCGTTGAAGAGCTAGAGTATGCTCGTTTAGCTGTTGTAGATTCCACAAAAAAACTGAGTGGTACTTTACGGATAACTGCATCCCCTTCCCTGGGTGCTACCTGTATATCACCCCTGTTGACAGAATTTACCAAACTTCACCCAGATCTTACCGTAGACCTTCACCTCACCGATAGAGTGTTGGACCCAGTGAGCGAGAATATTGATGTCGCTATTCGACAAGGCCCTTTACTCGACTCAACACTCGTTGCTGAACGGTTAATGCAAACGGTGTATAGCGTTTGCGCTAGCCCAGAGTATTTGAAAGAAAATGGGAAACCCCAGCAACCAAACGATATTGCGAATCACCACTGCTTAACGTTCCCTCTTCCCGGTTTTAAATCCACTTGGAAATTCCGAACAAAGAACGCCCCACACCATGTTGAACAAGTTAACATTAAAACCAAACTGACTGTTAATCTCGGCCTAGTGCTTAAGAAATGTGCTATCGATGGAGCTGGTTTGGCTTTACTTT
Source organism: uncultured Gammaproteobacteria bacterium (assembly GCA_913063125.1). GTDB lineage: Bacteria > Pseudomonadota > Gammaproteobacteria > Pseudomonadales > Ketobacteraceae > 42-54-T18. The sequence goes on from CAJXZM010000223.1 coordinate 4,359, forward strand.
CTGACTGGCTGATCGGAAGTTCGTTTGAAGATGGCGAGCTAGTCAATATATTCCCTGACCACCAAATAACTGCGACAAACTTTGAGACCATGGTCTGGATTATTTACCCAACACGCACATATATTCCTGAAAAAGTACGTGTATTTACCTCTTTCCTTAAAGGTAAATTGTGTTAGTAACAATCATATTATAAAGGGAGCTCCGTAGTGAACCTAGAGTTAGACCACTTTTTTATACTTACTGAAAAACCAAAAGAAACCGGAGACCTTCTAGTATCTTTTGGGCTAAGTGAAAGTTTCAGCCGAGACCATAAGGGACAAGGCACCTCAAACCGACGCTTTGAGTTTTCTAATGGAATGCTTGAAATACTATACTTACGCGATAGTGAAGAGGCCAATAGCGGTCCGGCTAAAAAACTGAGAATCCCTGAAAGGATTCGAAAAGATAACGTTTCACCTTTTGGAATAATTTTGAATCGAACAAGTGATGAAAATGTAGGGATGCCTTTTAGCGGTTGGAAATATCAACCAGATTATTTTGAACCACCCAATGCATTTCATGTTGGAGATAATTCTGAAATTTTGGAAGAGCCCTTATGTATCTATGTACCTTTCATTGGCCCGATTTACAGAAAGGAAGAAATAGGGAAATTCAAGTCTATTACCAATGTTCAGCTATCTGTTCCACTCGAGGGGATTTCAGATGTATTGCGCACATTAAAAGCCGCAGATAGACTTCAAATTGAGCTTGGTGGTGAGCATCTGATAACGATTACATTGGATGGTGGCTGTAGCGAGTCCTCTAGAGACTTTCGCCCACACTTGCCATTAATAATCCATTGGTAAGCGTGGAAATATGGTAATTGGCTGTCAGGAACTGGATAGAGTTCGCTCCATACAGCCAAAGATCCAAGCATTATTTCAATGTCCACTTTCGCTCAGTTTTCCTGTTTTCTCCCATCACCAGTATTTGAAAGAGAGAGCTTATTCTACCGATTTTGGAGTTACAAATCCCCAGCTTTAACAATCTCACCCTCAAAAACAATAGTCTGAAAAAACAGTGTCATTAATTTTTGCCAAAACAAGCCGCGATAAAAACTGTATATCGATATGTGAATAATAACAATTTACGCTTTCCCCCTTCAAAATCATGGAAATTACATTATCCTTACGGAATTAATTAACCACATCCCCCAACCGGTAGATAGATATGGCCCAATATTGCGTTTGTAGCACTTGCCAAAACTCCCCAGCACAACCGAACGAGCTAATATTAGGAAACCCTGAAATTGTGTCCGGCGCCCCTGTTTTTCTTGGCCCAGGAGACACGCTCGTGCATTGGAGTGGTGGACGCTACTCTAGTGTTCTATCAACAGAAATTGCAGACATACAAACGACAGGGACTAAGATGGTATGCGCGAGCTACTACTTATACCGAAACGGCACACCGCTTCCTACTCGCTGCCCTAGTTCGTTAACCAATTTTGGTTTGGCCGGACAGTATCGATACACTATTGACAGTAGTATTGGCAATATACCTATTTTTCTAAAGAGCAACACGCTAGCCAATCCCGCCGAAGTGGTCGTTATATTGGGATGCGGTGGTTCCGTTACTTATGCTGGTACCGGTGGCACAGGTGTCTCAGGAAGCGAAGCAGCAACAGGCAGTACAACTTTCTACTCTGTTGCTACACCGCCTACGAACAGTCGCACTTCATGGCAAAAGTTCAAAAAAGCAGTTGGTATCTAATACCTTAATCCCCATATACTGAAAAAAAATAATTTTCAACATGGCGGATAAATCTGCGCCAAAAGAACACCAACGTCACCCATGATAGTGATGTGCCCTACGACATTGGGTGATGATTAGGGTATGGCCATTAGCTGCCGGCTGGCATGTATTCTCCCTCGGGATAAGACCAGTTTGTTTTCTCCAATACGCGCATGTGTCCCGATTCCAACATGGCTGCCCCCACAGAATCGACTTTTTCTAATGCAACAGGTTTTAACCCTCTTCCAATGAGATGTACAGCTGCGCAATGCCTACGGGGCCACACTGCTTTCAGCGATCGTTTACGTATTTTAGCGAGGACATATGAACGCGCGCCTAAACAATATCGAAAGAATAATAAACAGCTCGCTTCACATTGATCTTTACACTGTAAGGATTGAGGTGCAGAATGATGCTACCTCAAAATCAATGTTCAGTTTAAAAGAGCGTTTTTGTAACGTGGGAGATCGACATGAAGCAATACGATGCAGTGGTAATCGGCGCAGGCAACGCAGGACTTACTGCAGCCACAACCCTACAAAGAGGCGGTAGTCACACGTTGCTATTGGAGCGCCACAATATCCCTGGTGGCTGTGCCACCTCATTTGTTCGGGGTGACTATGAGTTTGAAGTCGCGTTACATCAATTAAGTGGTTTAGGCACTGAAGAACGTCCCTTCATCATGCGTAAAATTTTTAGCGATCTAGGTGTCATGGACAAGGTTGAGTTTGTTCAAGAAAGCGAGCTTTATCGTATTGTGGTACCGGGCGAAATAGACACCACGTTACCTGCCAGCTGGTCGGGGTTACGTCGAAAGCTACAAGCTGACTTCCCGTCGGAAAGCGACAATATAGAACGCTTTATGAAGCTGTGCGAAACCATTTCCCTGGAAAGCTTTATGATGCTGCCGAAAGCCATTAAAGCAAACAATGAAGCGATGCTGAAAACGAGCTGCCCCAACTACATTAACTACGGTATGCGCTCAGCCAAAGAGGTACTCGACGAACATTTCAGTGATGAAAAATTAAAAACCGTATTGGCTGCCTATTGGTGTTATATAGGAGTCCCCCCTAAGGACATTCCTTTTCCAGACCTTGCCATTATGATTTATGCTTACGCCGCCTTTAAACCATGGCATATCAAGGGAGGTTCACAAGCGATGTCTAGCGCGCTATTAGAATCCTTTATGGAGGCTGGCGGAGAAGTTCGCTTTAACTGTGGTGCAGAGAAAATACTTACCGATGGCGATCAAGTGCGTGGGGTAATCACGGAGCAAGGCGAGGAAATTAGCTGCGCTGCAGTGGTTTCCAACGCGAGTTCAATTATTACCTACAACGAACTATTGGATCACGATGAGCCTCCCCTTCAAGTGCGTGAAGACTTTAAATCACGTCGAATGGGAACATCAGCCTTTGTTATTTATATGGGGTTAGATTGCACACCAGAAGAACTTGGCGTTACCGCGGCATCCAATTTTATTTGCAGCACACAAGATGAAGATCGTATTCATGACGGCATGCAAACAATGAACGCTCCTGTCGCAGGCATGTTGACATGTTATAACTTTGATGACCCTAGTTTTGCCCCCGAAGGAAAAAGCATTGTGTCACTAGTGTGCTTGCAATATGGGGATCTTTGGAAGGATATACCTGAAGATCAATATGCTAAAAGAAAGTATGACTATGCCGAAAAGTTACTAGACCTCATCGCACAGACTTTTCCCAAAATCCGTGATCATATTGAAGAGCTCGAAGTTGCCACGCCATTAACAATGATGCGCTATCTGAATACACCCGATGGAGCCATCTACGGTTTTAAGCAAAACCCTCAAGATTCAGAGTTATTCAGAGAACGAATTGATGCAATATCCGGTCTTTATATGGCGGGTTGTTGGAATAACATGGGGGGGTTCCAGCCTACCTACATGGCAGGGGCATCAACAGCTCGCGCAGTAATAAAACAATTAAAGTCTACCGCCCAGGAGCTCGAAAATGCCTAAGCTAAACGTACTAAATGCAGTTACCGGCTACCAAGAGGCCGTCAAAATAAAAGAAGTGCTTGCAAAAACCGGCTCAGACTTTACTGATCAAAAATGGGCAACTACCAATACCATTGCGAAACTACACCCCAAACGACTTACACTAGAAGTATCTGAAGTTATAGAAGAAACAGAGACCACCAAGACGTTCCGTTTGGTATCCACTGGCAGCGCCCTCCCACCATTTCAGGCCGGACAATATATCAACCTGTTTGTTGAAATTAATGGCGTTGAAACAGCACGCCCTTATGCTATCTCTTCATCATCTTCACAGCGAGATTATTACGACCTAACCGTTAAACGAGTGCCTGATGGGTTTGTGACACACTATTTATTGGATAACGTAGAAGCGGGTCAACAGTTTCTTAGTACCGGCCCGATGGGTACTTTTTATCATAACCCCATTTTTCACGGTAATGACCTAGTATTTTTGGCCGGAGGATCTGGTATTGCACCTGCCATGAGTATGTTAAAAGAGGTGTTTGATCGTGAACTTGGCTATCAGTTTCATTTCATTTATGCCTCAAGTTATATTGATGACGTGATCTTTATAGAAGAGTTACGCACATTTGCACAGCAACATAAAAACTTCAAACTTACTGAAGTCATTTCACGTCCACCAGAAAGCTATCAGGGATTAACAGGCCACCTTAACGCAGAGTTAATCCAAAGCCTTGTTGGTGATGTTAAACAAAAGATGTTTTATGTCTGTGGCCCAACAGCTTTCCATGATTTTTGTCAGTCTCAATTGCTTAGCTTGGGTGTCCCACCACGACTAGTGCGAATAGAAGCCAACGCCCCCCCTAAACATCCAGAGGAACTAACTGATTGGCCAGAAACAGTTAGCATGGATGCTGAGGTGACAGTTACCGTAAAAGACAAAGGCAGCTTCAAGGCAAAGGTGGGCGAACCGCTATTAAATAGTCTCGAACGCAATGGCTACTCAGCGGAAAACGCCTGTCGTTCTGGTGAGTGTAGCTTGTGCCGTGTTAAATTGGTGTCAGGTGACGTATTCAACCCTCCAGAGGCACACCTAAGAATCTCCGATCGGCAATTTGGTTGGATTCACTCATGTGTCGCATTTCCTACCGAAGATATTGAAATTATCCTTTAGCTTTTTTGGCAATCCCCCTAACTAGTGCCCATCCAGAAATACATAAAGCATTGAAAATAAAAGAAATAGTTCGATGGTAGTTAAAAAAACCTCT
>CAJXZM010000224.1 GCA_913063125.1 uncultured Gammaproteobacteria bacterium
GTGTCCGATTTGGCGGAAACGCTTTTTTTGGTCTTGAGCTAAGGGCATAATTAAAACCTGGTTAAAATATATTCGATCGTCGATTTTGAGGCGCTAGTTTACTCTGGATCGGCAATAAACGTTAGTGTTTTATGGTGCGAGGTGCGGTGTGGCAAGGTCAAAGACCAGTAAAAGTTGGTTAGATGAACATTTTAATGATCAGTATGTGCAAAAAGCCCAGCAAGATGGGTATCGCTCAAGGGCTGCTTATAAGTTGGTCGAAATAAATGAGAAGGATAAATTGATTAAGCCTGGTATGACGGTGCTGGATCTTGGTGCGGCGCCAGGAGGCTGGACACAGGTTGCCGCTAAGCTGGTGGGGGATAATGGAACTGTTGTTGCCTCGGATATTTTGGAAATGGATCCAGTTCCAGGTGTTACCTTCATTCAAGGTGATTTTCGAGAGGAACCTGTTTACGCAGAAATATTAAGTGCGATAAATCAACAGCCAGTGGGCCTTGTAATCTCAGATATGGCCCCCAATATGAGTGGTATGAAGACGGTTGATCAGCCACGAGCGATGTATCTTGTTGAACTTGCGTTGGATATGGCGATCAATACTTTGTCACCTGGAGGTAATTTTCTCGTGAAGGTGTTTCAGGGTGAGGGGTTTCAAGAGTATCGCCAACAGGTGCAGGTGCATTTTAAAACGTTGGCTACTCGAAAGCCTGAGTCATCAAGGGCTCGTTCCAAAGAGCTTTATCTCTTGGGGAGGGGCTTTAAAGGATAGTTCGGTATAGGATCTATTCTTAGTTGAAAACTGTTTTGCGGCATGGTGAAACAGAAAAATGTGGTGTAATGTAAACAATAAGCATTAAAGAACGTGCATCTCGCACGCATTAACACAGCTAACATATAGCTAAATGGTAAAGAGAGGGTAAACCCTTGAACGACATGGCAAAAAATCTGATTTTATGGGTAGTGATAGCAGTAGTGCTGTTATCTGTTTTTAATAATTTTTCAACAGAAAGTAGTGCTCAGCGGTTGAGTTATTCGCGCTTTATCCAAAGCGTCGAAAATAGTCAGGTTGATAGGGTGACCATCGACGGTGTTAGTGCGGTTGGTTATATGAAAACTGGGGAGTCGTTTGAGACGGTTTTGCCCTCAGTTACCGATATTGATTTGTTGCCGATATTGCTGAAAAATGATGTGAATATCGAGGGTCGTCAGCCTGAAAAACAGAGCCTTTGGGTGCAATTGCTTGTTGCATGTTTCCCGATATTGTTGATTGTTGGTATTTTTGTCTTTTTTATGCGCCAAATGCAAGGCGGTGGAGGAGGTAAGGGTAGTCCGATGAGCTTTGGGAAGAGTAAGGCTCGTTTGCTGGGCGAAGATCAAATAAAAACGACATTTGCCGATGTTGCTGGTTGTGATGAGGCGAAAGAAGATGTTCAGGAGTTGGTTGAGTTTTTGCGCGATCCTGGAAAATTTCAGCGTTTAGGTGGAAAGATTCCGCGTGGCGTGTTGATGGTTGGTTCTCCTGGTACGGGTAAGACGTTGCTCGCAAAAGCAATTGCTGGTGAGGCGAAAGTACCTTTTTTCACGATATCAGGTTCAGACTTTGTTGAAATGTTTGTAGGTGTTGGTGCTTCTCGGGTTCGAGATATGTTCGAGCAGGCTAAGAAGCAAGCGCCCTGTATTATTTTTATTGATGAAATTGATGCGGTAGGCCGCTCGCGTGGCTCTGGTATGGGTGGCGGTCATGACGAAAGAGAGCAAACGTTGAATCAGTTGTTGGTTGAGATGGATGGTTTTGAGCCGAATGATGGTGTCATCGTTATTGCTGCAACCAACCGCCCTGATGTGCTAGATGCTGCATTGTTGCGCCCGGGGCGTTTTGATCGTCAGGTTGTTGTTTCGCCTCCAGACATTCGCGGCAGAGAGCAGATCCTTAAGGTCCACATGCGGAAAGTGCCTCTTGCTGATGATGTTATTGCTTCGGTGATTGCGCGAGGCACACCCGGCTTTACGGGAGCTGATTTAGCGAACTTGGTGAATGAGTCTGCCTTGTTTGCGGCGAGAGCTAACAAACGCTTTGTGGAAATGCGTGATTTTGAGCTAGCAAAAGACAAAATACTGATGGGTGCTGAGCGTAAAACCATGGTGATGTCGGAGGAAGAAAAGCGAAATACGGCGTTTCATGAAGCGGGTCATACTATTGTGGGTATGATTGTTCCAGAGCATGACCCTATTTATAAGGTGAGTATTATTCCAAGAGGGCAGGCCTTGGGTATTACCATGTCGCTGCCTGAGGCGGACAGGTATAGTCACAGCAAGCGTTTGCTTGAGAGTAAAATTGCAATGATCTTTGGTGGTCGTATTGCTGAGGAATTAACGTTAGGTGTTGACGGTGTGACAACTGGAGCGTCTAACGATATTCAGCGTGCAACGGAGTTGGCTCGAAATATGGTGACCAAGTGGGGGTTATCTAGCAAGTTGGGTCCGCTTTCATACGAAGAGGAAGAGGGTGAAATGTTTTTAGGCCGTCAATCAACCCAGTCTAAGTCAGTTTCAGTTGAAACTGCCAAGCAGATTGACAGTGAAATACGGGCAATTGTAGATCGGTGTTATGCGACAGCAGAGCAATTGTTAAAAGATAATATGGACATCCTAAATTCAATGGCAGATGCGTTGATGAAGTACGAAACGTTGGATGCAGATCAAATTAAGGATCTAATGGCTAGAAAACCGCCAAGAGAACCTAAAGATTGGCATGACTCCGATGACGTAGGGTCTGGTAGTGCGCCGGTGGAGAAAAAAGAAGTTAAAGATGGTGATGACGATAAGGGGTCTATTGGTGGCCCAGCCAATAACCATTAGGTGATAAAATACTTGCCCTAAAGCTAGAGTCGTACATTCGATGTTGCAGTGCTTTTGGGCAGGTTGGGGTTTTTAGTTTATATAGCGTTGTTATTGTTATGAGTAAATCTACTGCGCCGAATTTGCAATGTGGCGCTAAGTTGTTAGATTTGTCTTCGCCCGTTGTGATGGGTGTCTTAAATGTAACCCCTGATTCCTTTTCGGACGGGGGTTCTTTCGTTGGGCTGGATAAAGCGCTAGCTCGTGCAGGGGATATGTTGGGCTGCGGAGCTGCCATTATTGACGTGGGCGGAGAGTCCACTCGGCCCGGTGCTGCGCCTGTATCTGTTCAGGAAGAGTTGGATCGTGTTGTGCCTGTTGTTGAAGCATTGGTTCAGGAATTTCAATGTATTGTTTCTGTTGATACTAGTACGCCCGAGGTAATGTTGGCTGCTGCTCGTGTTGGGGCGGGGCTGATAAATGATGTGCGGGCATTGCAAAGGCCTGGGGCTGTAGAGGTCGTGGCGGGTTTAGATTTACCTGTATGTTTAATGCATATGCAAGGGAAGCCTGAAACAATGCAAAAAAACCCCAAATATCGAAGTATAGAGCGAGAGGTGGTCGAGTTCTTTGTGCGGCGTATCGATGCCTGTCTTTCGGCTGGAGTGTCCAGACAGCGTCTTTTGTTGGATCCGGGTTTTGGGTTCGGTAAGACATTGGAGCATAACGTGGAGCTGTTATCTGGATTAACAGGTTTTTTGTCATTGGGTTTGCCTTTGTTGGTCGGTGTTTCTCGCAAAACGATGATTGGGGATATTCTGGGTAAACCTGTCGATCAGAGGTTGCATGGTAGTGTTGCTGCCGCTGTGTTGGCTGTTGAGCGTGGAGCGAATATTGTGCGGGTGCATGATGTGTTAGAAACGGTTGATGCGCTAAAGGTGGTTGCGGCTATACGCCGGCGTCAAGTAAGCGCTAGATAGCGGTCGTGTAAATGCATTGCGAGTTGAGGAGAAAATAAAACATGAGCAAAAAATACTTTGGTACTGATGGTATTCGTGGGACGGTTGGTCAGGAGCCAATAACACCTGAATTTATGTTAAAGCTGGGTTGGGCGGCAGGTAAAGTATTCTCTGAAAAGGGGGTTACTCGAATGTTGATTGGTAAAGATACTCGTATTTCTGGGTATATGTTTGAGTCTGCGTTGGAGGCTGGTCTGGTTGCGGCTGGAGTTGATGTGTTGATGCTTGGGCCGATGCCGACTCCGGCTATTGCATACTTGGCGCGGACCTTCAGGTCTTGTGCGGGGATTGTCATTAGCGCATCTCACAACCCATTCCACGATAATGGCATTAAGTTTTTTTCCGCAGAGGGGCAAAAGCTAGACGATGAAATGGAGGCCGCTATTGAGGCTTTATTAGATCAACCAATGGACATGGTGCCTTCTGCGAAGTTAGGGAAAACTCGGCGTATAGATGATGCGCGAGGTCGATATATAGAATTTTGTAAAGGGACGATAGAGAGGAGTGTAAGTTTTGATTCCCTCACCGTGGTGGTTGATTGTGCTAATGGGGCGACCTATAAAATGGCGCCAGATGTTTTGTCTGAGCTTGGCGCAAATATCATTCCCATTGGTGTAAAGCCTAATGGTTTGAATATCAACCTGGATTGTGGTTCGACGTCCTTAGATGCATTGCGTAGTAAGGTGTTGGAGACAGGTGCTGATTTGGGTGTGGCATTTGATGGTGATGGCGACCGTCTGATGATGGTGGATCATTTGGGTGAAGTGGTCGATGGCGATGAGCTGATTTTTATCATTGCGAAAAGCCTTTATGACCGTGGACGGTTGAAAGGTGGAGTGGTTGGTACGCTAATGACTAACTACGGGTTTGAGTTGGCAATGAAGGATCTTGGCGTGGATTTTTGTCGTGCTAATGTGGGTGATCGTTATGTGATGGCGCAACTGAAAGAGAGGGGTTGGGTTGTCGGTGGCGAGTCTTCGGGTCATATATTATGCCTTGATAAGACATCGACGGGAGATGGGATTGTATCGGCGCTACAGGTGCTGTCTGCTTTGATTCAAAGTGGTAAAAGTTTGTCGGAGTTGAAAAAGGGCATGGTTAAGTTGCCACAAACGATGATTAATGTGCGCCTTCCTGAAAAGCGGGATGTGTTGGGTGAGGAGAAGATTAAAGCTGCGGTTGTTGATGTTGAGACGATTTTGCAGGGTCGGGGGCGGGTGTTGCTTCGGGCTTCTGGTACAGAGCCATTGATCCGAGTTATGGTTGAAGGGGATGACACGTCAGAAGTGGCGTTGTTGGCTAAAAGAATTGCCGATGTGGTGCAAGATGTAGTTGCGCTTTCATAGTTTGACGGGAAGGCTTTGTTGGGGGGGGGGGCTCTGTTTGGCTCGTTGGAAAGGTCAGTCTCTTGTATCTTGAGGCCTTCTTCGCTACCATTGCCGCCTCGTGATAACTGAGTATAGATGCATGCGCAAGGCAATGGTTGCAGGAAATTGGAAAATGAATGGCAGTAAGGCCAGTGTGACGGCGCTAGTTGAGGGTTTTTTGGCTCTTCGTAACGCTGGGGCAGCGGGTCATCATGAGAGTGTTGATGTGATTCTGTTTCCATCGGAGTTGTTTGTTGGTTCAGTGCTTTCAATGATGCCTGATGGTGTCGGCGTCGGTGTCGGAGCGCAGAATGCAAGTCACAAAGTATCTGGGGCCTATACGGGGGAGGTTTCTTCTGTGATGCTGAAGGGTGCGGGGTGCCAGTATGTGATTCTTGGGCACTCAGAGCGTCGGGCGATGTATGAAGAGACTGATGCGGTTGTCGCAGATAAATTTAAAGCAGCGCAGGCGGCGGGGTTAATTCCCGTTTTGTGTGTGGGTGAGTCGAAGCAGGAGCGAGAAAGCGGCAGTACAATGGCTGTGGTTGAGAGGCAGTTGTCGGCGGTTGTTGAGTTGTGCGGTGTTGCTGCACTATCTGATTCAGTTGTTGCTTACGAACCAGTATGGGCGATAGGTACCGGGTTAACTGCGACGCCAGAGCAAGCGCAGGAGGTTCACGCATCTATTCGGTCATGGTTGCAAAAACAAGATGCGGTTGTGGCGGGCGGGCTACAGATCCTCTACGGCGGCAGCGTGAAGTCTTCTAATGCCCGAGAGCTGTTTGCTTGTGATGATATTGATGGTGGTTTGATTGGTGGGGCATCGCTAGATGCGAAAGAATTTGCGGCGATTTGTAGTGCTGCGGGTTAAGTGGCAATGATTTTGGTTGCGTTGTTGTAAGGTGGATGTTTGTTGATAATTGTGTGTTATCGATGAAATTGAAAATTATTGGATAAATAGAGAAATAAAAATGATTGAGACAGTATTGCTAATTGCGTTAGTTGTTGTTGCCTTGGGAATGGTGGGGTTGATATTGATTCAGCAGGGTAAGGGGGCGGATGCTGGTGCTTCTTTTGGGTCTGGAGCCTCTCAGTCTTTTTTTGGTAGTTCCGGGTCTGGAAATTTTCTGACTCACTCTACAGCGATTCTTGCGACGATATTTTTTGTTTTGTGTTTGTCGCTTGCATATGTTGCTAGAGAGAAGGCTGAGAACTCTGGTCGGTTTGATTTTGATTCTTCGGCTGTAGGTGTTGAGAAGGTTGCGCCTGTCTCGGTTGGAGATGTGCCTGTTGTTGATGTGACGTTATCCGACATTCCTGTCTCTGACGTGCCGGCTGAGCTTGATAGTGCTGTTAGTGCCGATGTGCCTTCAGTTGATATTGTTGAGCCTGCAAGTGCTCCTACTCCAAGCGAATAGCTTGGTTTATTGCTTTTGCTAAATTAACTCGCTAATTTTCTGGACGTTTGTTGTGAATCTGGTAAATTAGCCGTCCCTTGCCGAAGTGGTGGAATTGGTAGACACGCTACCTTGAGGGGGTAGTGGCCTTTTGGTCGTGCCGGTTCAAGTCCGGCTTTCGGCACCAAATTTAAAAAAACCAGACCACCCTTGTTGGATTGATTCAGTCCAGTAAGGGTGGCCTGGTTTTTTTATGCGCTTTTTTTGGTATTTAATGGTCTCCTTTTTGGCTGGGTTCAATATAGATGCTTTAGTTTGAAGGAAGTTGTTGACACCGTTGGTGAATTTGCATATATTGCACGCCTTGCTGATGCGGGGTGGAGCAGTTTGGTAGCTCGTCGGGCTCATAACCCGAAGGCCGTTGGTTCAAATCCAGCCCCCGCTACCACATTTTAATAAATGGCCCCTTTTTAGGGGCTTTTTATTGGCACAATATTTTGGTCGGATAAGTTTGTGTAATTTGTCTGGGCGGTTAATGTGCTATACTGGCGAAAGTTTAAATACCAGAATTCAGTAAGTGGGCCTAGTGCCCATTTTTTGTTTCTGGAGCTTTGGTCGTTCTTATTCTTTGGGTGGTAAATGTCTTCTAATTCACGTATTGATGCGCTAATTGCAATGTTTGAACCGGCAGTGGTCGCTGCGGGTATGCAGTTGTGGGGGATTGAATATTTACCTCAAGGTAAGCATAGTATTTTACGGGTGTTTATTGATTCTGAGAATGGCGTGACGGTTGATGATTGTGTCGCTGTTAGTCATCAGGTAAGTGGGATTTTAGATGTTGAGGACCCCGTTAGCGGTGAATATCATCTGGAGGTATCTTCTCCTGGTGCTGATCGGCCAATGTTTGACGCAGCTCAATTTGCAGCATATATCAACGAAGAGTTTAAATTGAAATTAAAGATGGCAGTGCAAGGCCGGCGCAAGTTTGTCGGTCGTTTATTGTCAGTAAAAGAAGAAATATTAACGTTTGCAGTTGATGATATCGAAATTGATATCACTATGGCTCAAATTGATCGAGCTAATTTGGTTCCACAATTTTAATTGGGTGATTCTCTTTTATAGAGGGTTAGACGAAGCGAAAGGTAGTCTCAGGGCGAGGGTGCGATGAGTAAAGAAATTCTACTGGTGGTTGATACCGTTTCTAACGAAAAAGGTGTTGATAAAGACGTCATTTTCGGTGCGGTTGAGCAAGCATTGGCAACAGCGACAAAAAAGCGTTATGCCCACGAAGATGCAGATATTCGAGTTGCCATAAGTCGTAAAGATGGTAGTCATGAAACGTTTCGTCGACGAACGGTGGTTCTTGATGAAGATTTTGAATTCCCAGGTCAACATTTAACGGTAGAAGAAGGTAAGGACATTGACCCTGATTCTGAATTGGGCGATGTGCATGAAGAAATTGTAGAGTCTATTGGCTTTGGCCGGATTGCTGCACAGATCGCTAAGCAAGTTATTGTACAGAAAGTACGTGAAGCTGAGCGGCTTAAAGTTATAGAAGCCTATGAAGATCGTATGGGCGAGTTGCTCAGTGGAACGGTTAAAAAGGTTACACGAGATAGCATTATCTTAGATTTAGGCAATAATGCTGAAGCGCTCATTAGCCGAGAAGAGATGATACCTCGCGAAAATGTTCGCATGGGAGATCGTGTTCGTGGCGTGTTATTTGATGTGAATCGTGAGAATCGTGGTCCGCAGTTGTATGTTAGTCGTGCCCGTTCAGAAATGTTGGTAGAGCTGTTTAAGATCGAGGTGCCAGAAATTGGTGAAGATCTTATTAATATAATGGGGGCTGCTCGAGACCCAGGCTCAAGGGCTAAAATTGCTGTAAAAACATTTGATCAACGAATTGATCCTGTTGGGGCTTGTGTTGGTATGCGCGGTGCGCGTGTCCAGGCGGTATCTAACGAGCTAGGTAATGAGCGTATTGATATTATATTGTGGGATGACAATCCTCCGCAATTTGTTATCAATGCAATGTCACCCGCTGAGGTGGCTTCCATTGTTGTTGATGAAGATAGTCATTCAATGGATATTGCAGTAGAAGAAGATCAATTGGCGCAAGCCATTGGTCGTAGCGGTCAAAATATTCGTTTAGCCAGTGAATTATCTGGTTGGAACTTGAATGTGATGACTGTGGCGGAAGCAGAAGAAAAGCTAGATCAGGAAGCTGGTGGTTTTGTTGATACCTTTATCGAAGATTTAGGTGTTGATGAAGACTTAGCCTTGTTGCTGGTTGAAGAAGGATTTACGTCCTTAGAAGAAGTTGCGTATGTGCCATTAGATGAAATGATGGCAATCGACGCTTTTGATGAAGAGATAGTTGAAGAGTTGCGTAAAAGGGCAAAAGACGCGTTGTTAACTAAAGCGTTGGTGTCTGAAGAGCAAGCTGAAGGTGGAAAGACGCCTGCAGATGATTTACTACAAATGGACGGTATGGATCGAGATCTCGCGTATGCTCTAGCAAAAGAGGATATTGTGACGATGGAAGATCTTGCTGAACAAGCGGTAGATGACATTGTTACTATTGAAGGGCTTGATGAAGAGAAAGCCGCGCAACTTATTATGACAGCCCGTGCACCTTGGTTTGAAAATGAGTAATG
>CAJXZM010000225.1 GCA_913063125.1 uncultured Gammaproteobacteria bacterium
AAAAACTTTGCAGACATTCCATTTTCATACCAAACATGGCCGGTATAAAGAGCTGTAAAACTGATGCTAGATGAGTCCATATCGATTATTCCCCAGACACCAAAATGGTGTTGTTTATGTGTCGAAAAGTAACTGCAATAAGTGATTTTCCTGAACATGGCCCTGCAATGCAGTAACCTGTTTCTATTTCAAATAATGCTCCGTGATTAGCGCATTGAATGTATTGCTTTTCTACATCTAAAAAACGATTAGGTTGGTATTCAAGGTTTATGCCTATATGTGGACAGCGATTTTTGTATACATAAAATTGAGAATCTTTTTGAATCACGACATATTGTTGATTGTTAAGAGTGATACCTTTTGTTGTTTTGTTCTCAAAGTTATCGGTCGAACATAAAGTGGTGGATATAGTCTGTGTTGTCATTTTTTATTGTTGATATAGGTTAGCTGGAACTTGATTGCCTGAAATAGTGTGTTTACCCATGCTAGCAGACTTTAAAGCGTTTGACATAGAAACATCTACCTCATAATTTCATGGTTGTTTTTTGACGCATGGAGCAAAAATCCCCTTATTCAATTATCTTCTTAGAGTGTCCAAAATATCATAAAGCAGATACCTTGTTTGATCAAAAGCGTGGCGCTATGATCCTCTTATTAGCGTATTTACTTTGTGTTTCTTTTTTTTGAAAGCGCTGATTAGGAGGCATTATGATCATTTCAGAAATGAGAGAAAAATCAGTAGCTTTGATTCATAAAATTAAGTTTACACAGAGCCCTGGTCGTTCTCGACGTCGGTCCTTGTGGATTTTTTTAACGGGTACCTTGATATTGGCATCACAGGGTGTACAGCTTACTTATCAACGCCTGTTGCAGCGATTTCGAAAGCAACAACCTCAAGCAGCTAGCGATTCACCGCCTTTTATAAATATAGCTAACATAGATGATGATTTGGTTGATGAGGGTTCGCAGGCCGCACCTAATATTTTCGAACGATTAATCATGCGGGGAACCCTGTCAGAAGGGCCGTTAATTCGTGAGGAATATGGGACAACTAATGAGATGGGAGAGCGGAATTCTTTGGTTATATTGACGACACGGTTGTATATACATGTACGTCGATTTTTCAAAGGAATGCGTATTGTAGTGAGCCAGGAGACCTCAGAATATGCGCAACAAGCCTTGAAAATAGGTGAGTTACGAGATGCAGTTAGATCTCGAAAGTGGCTGAGAACCAAGGAGGTTACTAAGAATAGTATGAGATCGAGTATTAGAAATATCAGGCATGGATTTTGGGAAAGCCTGGGTTTGGCGGATAAAGGAGAATTAGCGATGCTTCGTACTGAGATTAGTCAACTCAAAAACAGTTTAGGGCTGAGGGCTATGGCACCGCTATCAACAATATCAGCTCATGATAGGCGCCAGGTTGACCGACGAAAAGGGTATTTAACGGTGGCTTATGAGAGGAGGGCATTAGAACGACGAGCTTGATATATGAAAAGGTAACGTTTGATGGTGGGTTAATCGAAAATAACCACGAGGAAAATAAAA
The DNA here is from genome assembly GCA_913063125.1 of uncultured Gammaproteobacteria bacterium. GTDB lineage: Bacteria > Pseudomonadota > Gammaproteobacteria > Pseudomonadales > Ketobacteraceae > 42-54-T18. The sequence goes on from CAJXZM010000225.1 coordinate 1,549, forward strand.
TCCCTCATGATAATGTATATGTAACATTATCATGAGGGGTTTGTTTCGCGTACTCTTTTGAGAAAGAGTTACCTTCCTACAATCCCGCGTGCGATCACTTCTTTCATTATTTCTGATGTGCCAGCATAAATAGTTTGTATACGAGCATCACGATAAAAACGAGAGATTGGATATTCGTCTGTGTAACCGTATCCGCCGAATAATTGTAGGCATTCATTCACCATGCGTAACTGCATTTCGGTGGATGACAACTTTAGCATCGCTGCATCATCTATCGTCATTTCCCCGCGCTCATATTTACCCATATGTTTTTCTAGTAATGCACGGCACATTTCTAGTTCAGTTTTACATTCGGCAAGCTTGAAGCGTGTATTTTGGAACTGCCCGATAGATTGGCCAAACGCCTTGCGCTCTTGTACATATTCAGCGGTAAGATCCAGCGCACCTTGAGCATGGCCTATCGCTTGAACAGCACAGCCTAAGCGCTCACGAGGTAGTTCTTTCATTAGGTAAGCAAACCCTTTACCTTCTTCACCTAGCAATGCATTTGCCGGTAAGCGAACATTATCAAAAAACAGTTCTGCAGTATCGCTACTGTGCTGTCCCATTTTTTCAATCTTCGCACCAGTAGAGTACCCCGGTAGAGAGGTGTCAACGAGGAATAAAGAAATACCTTTTGAACCTGCTGCAGGATCAGTCTTAGCGCATACGATAACCATGTCTGCGTGAATGCCGTTGGTAATAAAGGTCTTGGAGCCGTTTAGTACATACTCGTCACCGTCTTTGATTGCACTACTTCGCATACCTGCCAAGTCACTTCCTGCACCTGGCTCGGTCATAGCGATTGCACCAACCACGTCACCAGTCGCCATTTTAGGCAACCATTGGTCTTTCTGTTCCTCGTTACCAATGTTTAATACGTAAGGAGCAACGATATTGGCGTGAATATTGTACCCCGTTGCTAAGCCATGTAGCCCTAGACGAGACATATCTTCTTGAATCATTTGGCAGACGTCGAAGCTTGCTTCAGCGGTACCGTATTTTTCAGGGAAATCCACCAACAACATGCCTGCTTCACCCATTGTGTTCCACATTTCGCGGGGCATTATGTGGTCTTTTTCCCATTGGTCGTAATGAGGAAGCACTTCCTGCTCTATGAAACGTAATACCATGTCGCGGAATAAACCGATCTCTTCGTTCTTTTCTTCTGCATTACTCATAGTGAAGGCCTCTTTATCTTTGTCGAGGATTTTGACGTGTCTCTATATCCTCATAAGTTAATGGCGAGATTTTCCTTATTTTGGGCCATAGAGACAATGACGAATAGAGTCAATTATTATCATATTCGGACGTGCTGTATAAATATTAATGGATATTTAGTACAATATGTACTGGTCGGGCTAGTTTTGTTATCTATTACGGACAGTTAAGTATCATGCCAAATGAGCGTCATAATCAAAATTATACGGTCTCGAATTACTTTGCTAGAACACATTTGGCAAATACGGTACGTATTGGAGGGGATGAAAAGGAGATCCTTTCACTTGCAGGCCTCACAAGCGAAGTTATTAAGGCGCCTAGGGCTAGAATTGCCCCGCAACAATTATCTGCCATCGTGAGGGAAAACTGGAGAGTGGGAAATGATGAATTTATGGGGTTGGCGGCTCAGCGAGTAAAAAACGGAGTGTTTCAACTACTGGCTGAGCGATTAGTGGACTGTCGTACGTTAGGGGACGCATTGAATGAAACGGCTTATTTTTATAACTTAATTACTGATAGTATTCTGTTTGAATTGGAAATGACTCCGTCACAAGCGCTATTTGGCTTTTCGCTTCCCGGAGCGAATAGAGAGACTATGAGTTTATTGGTCGAGCTCTTATTGTTGATGTGGCACCGTTTTCCAAGTTGGCTTGTCGGGAAAGTTATCCCCTTGCAAGAAGTGCGGTTTGATTACCAAGAACCTTTACACAGCGATGAGTACAGACTTATGTTTCCGAGTATTTGTCGTTATCAATGTGAGGGGAACGTATTGGTTTTTGAGCGTGAGGCAATGGAACTGCCTATCATCCAAACGCCTGTTGAGTTAACGCATTATATATCTGAAATACCATTACCTTGGTTTCGAAAACCAGATTTTCATGACAATTTTACAGCGCAGGTGAACCGTTTTTTTGAAGAAGGTTTTCTTAAGGAAGAAACAAGTTTGGATGTTATTGCCAAAAAAATGCATACAACTCCGAGAACATTGCGACGAAAATTGACGGCGGAAGGGAATAGCTTTCAACAACTTAAAGATAATAGCCGCCGGGATAGTGCAATAAACCTACTGGCAGATAACCGGGTTAGTATCGCTGAAGTAGGGCGCCGCATTGGTTTTACTGAAACGCCAGCATTTACCAGAGCCTTCAAGCAATGGACGGGGCTTTCGCCAGGGGCTTACCGTAAAGGGCTGTATAAACAGCACCTTAACGGATAACCTCTGCTTTTTGGAAGTCTTACGCTTTTTTCGCTTGAGAAATGTCGTATCCAAAGCGCCCTTTTCCAGTGCGAGAGTTAGCTTCACCCGCTTCAGTGAAGGCAACTTCAAACAAGGAGAAGCTTAGTGAAATGGTTTCACCTGGCTCGCCATCACCTGATGCGCCAATGGAATAGCTACTTATCAATGTGTCTTCTAGCGTGTAGGTTAGAAATTCTTCTAGCTGATCGCCACCGGTTGTAACGAAGTGAATAAGAACCTTCTTACCCTTTGTGCCGATCGTTGATTCTTGAACAAGTAATGGTGTTGCTTTATCGACGACTTTTGTTAGGGTGATTTCGCTGATACTAGGGCGAGAAGCTTCACGGTTAGCCATACGGCCAGCGTTTTGAGATATAGCGCGACCCACTCCCCAATTGAAGCTAGAAACTTCAATCATTTTTTCATATCCCTTTGCAGTAATGTTTCCTTCGATGCCTTCAATTTCTAAGTAAATAGCCATGTTGATATTCCTTGGTAGGTAGATTGTGTTTGGGTGTGCGTGCTGGTTGTGTTGTTGCTGTGTTTTGTGATTCAGTGAGAGAATTATTGCAGAGGAATGGCGATTGCGAAAGGTCTGAGGGCGTGAATATGTCACGTTATCGAAGAGCAAAAATACAAGCTTGATGAGCATGTTGACTACAGTGTTTATGAGCCTAAATCATTAGCCCTTTTCGAAAATTGTGAGGGGTAAATCCAGTCCAAGTTTTAAAGGCTCGAATAAAAGCCCCAGCTTCTGTATACCCTGCTTTATACGCTATATCTTCGATAGATAATTCTCCAGCTCCTAGGTGATGGATGGCAATGTCTCTTCGAACCTGAGCCTTGATAACATGGAAACTGGTATCCTCACGTTTTAATTGTCTGCGTAAAGTTTGTGGGTTTAGCCCCATCTTCTCTGATACCCAGTGTAGTTCTGGTGGTTTGTCGTTTCCTAGGAAATGTTCATTGACCTTATTCCTTACTTCAACAGTGACGTTGCCGCCAGCATCCAGTGGTAAGTAAACATCCATTGGCGCTCGGCGGACATAACTTTCAATGCTTGCTTCATTTTGAACAATAGGCCGAGCCATATACGATTTGTCAAATTGAAGGCTGGTATGGAGCTGATTAAATAATACAGGGGCACCATAAAACATATGGCGGTATTCGTCTTTGTACTCTGGTGCAGGGTAATCGAGTTTTACCTGATTTAAGATGATGCGCTCATTGGCGAGCCAGCCTAAAAAACGATGGTGTACCGCTAACACGCTTTCGATGGCGTAGGTGTTAGTTATTGTTTGCCCTGGCAGTCGTGTTAGCACCAGTTCTACCTGGTTTCCCGATGCCTGTAATTGGTAATGCAGGCTATTTTCAAACAGGTTGATAAACTCAATGGTGCGTTTTAATGCTTCGCCAATGGTTGATGTATGTACTACTGATAATGCGAGTATTCTAAAGTGGCCGATTCGAAGCGGTTTTTCGAATAAACCGGCTATCTCATCGTTCATTGCTCCGCTGGTATAACGACTGAGTAGGACGTATTGCTCTAAGGGAATACGGTTTTGGGGAGGTTGATCCAATACTTGTGGATCGATACCGCTTTTTTGAAGCAGGCGAGGGATATCCAATCCCGCCGCGCGTGCTCCAGCTAACGATTGAATCATCATAGAAATCGGCATGCTGATCTTTCCTGATTTATTTTGATCCTCTCTATTATTCATAGTGCCAGTATTCCGGGTGATTCTGCGTTAGATGTGTAACTTACTGTTTATTTTTAGTGATTTTCATGATCATTGTCCAGAGCTGTTTTTTATTCGACACTATGCGCTCGAATAAGACCGATAAGTTCAATAAGAAATTTAGTCAGAAGTTCAATCAGAAGTTCAATGTAGCGCAGACATAATTGAGGTGAAAAATGATTCCAAGAACGGTATATAACGCAGAGCAAGAGCAATTTCGTGATAGTGTGCGGAAATTTCTAGAAGCTGAGGCTGTTCCATATCATTCTCAATGGGAAAAAGATGGACAGATTGATCGCAAATTATGGGACAAAGCAGGGGAGCTTGGATTGTTGTGCCCCACTGTTCCAGAGCAACACGGGGGCGCTGGTGTAGATTTTCGCTATAACGCCATTGTGAGTGAGGAATGTATAAAGCTTGGGTTAAGTGGTATTGGATTTGTTTTACATTCGGATATAGCTGTTCCGTACATGGTTAAAAATGGTTCGGATGAACTTATTGAGAAATATATTCCTCGGTGTATAACCGGTGAAATTATCACAGCGATAGCGATGACTGAGCCGGGAACCGGTTCTGATTTACAAGGTATTAAAACCACGGCAGTGCTGGATGGAGATGAGTACGTTATTAACGGGTCTAAAACGTTTATAACCAATGGCCAGCAAGCAGATCTTGTCATTGTTGTATGTAAGACAGATACAGCGGCGGGAGCAAAAGGAATTAGTTTGCTGCTAGTAGAGGCAGGTACACCTGGGTTCGAGAAAGGGTCAAACTTAGAAAAAATTGGCATGAAAGCACAAGATACATCAGAGTTGTTTTTTCAGGACGTTCGTGTTCCAAAAGCAAACCTTCTGGGTGATGAGGGTGCAGGGTTTGTGTATTTGATGCAAGAATTACCTCAAGAACGTTTGAGTATTGCCATCGGAGCCATGGTGAGTTGTGAATCTATATTGGAGCAAACCGTAAACTATGTGAAAGAACGTAACGCCTTTGGCAAACCTATCGCTACATTCCAAAATACACAATTTACATTGGCAGGATTGGATGCGGAAATAACGTCGGCAAGAGTATTTGTTGATAAGTGTCTTGAGCTTCATGTGTTGGGGAAACTGGATACCGTGACGGCATCCAAAGCAAAGCTGCTCTCAACTGAGTTACAAGGGCGAGTCATCGATCAATGCCTGCAGTTACATGGCGGTTACGGTTATATGTGGGAATACCCTGTCGCGCGTGCTTATGCGGATGCTCGGGTTCAACGCATATACGGTGGCACTAGCGAGATCATGAAATTGATTATTGCACGGAGTTTGTTCGCTTAATGACGGCTGGTTAATGAAAGGGATTAGGTAATCACAGTAATTGAATTCGGTTGATCTGACGGATATATTTTCGTTACTGTGGATGCCTGCTTTCTTAGTCCGTTTGGGCTGATTTTAAGATACAATTGTTCGAATGCCCGTTGAATTATCGACTGCTGACAGGTAGTATTTTTTTGCGTCGCTACCATTTTTATGTTGGCCCTTCTGTTGTGTTTTTAGTTGTATCTCTAATTGTATCTTTAGTTGTATATCTAGTCGGAACTCTATATGTATTATAAAAATAATAAGTTGTTTGGTGTCAAAAAATCATTTTCTGTGTGTTCGATCGCATTATTGTTGGTCGGTTGTGTTGCTGAACCCGACGATACATGTTCGGCTGACTCTGGTAGGTCTGTTGAATATAACCTTTTGAATAAAGATACCACAAGTGGAACCGCTAACGTCGTTGTTAGAAACCATGGTAACGATGCAATGGCCGGCTGGAGCGTTGAGTTCTCGGTGCTGGAAAACCAAACCATTGATTATGAATGGAATGCAACCTTTTCCCGAAACGGCAACGATATTACAGTTTCTTGTGTGCAGGATTTTTGTAACATCCCGGTTGGCGAAGCAAAGTCCTTCGGTTATGGTTTTTCTTATAGTGGTACGTATTCTGATCCAAGTAATGTGACGTTACATTCGGCTTCTTGTTCTGGGGCAGTAGGTGATGGTTCGGGCAGTGATTCTGACGATAGCTCTGACGGTAACCCTAATGACAACACTGATCCGTTATTAGTGACGGATACGTATAACTACGTTTTGGGTACGCAGACGATTCAGCCTAAGTACCAATTTACCAATGATTTAAAACTCATCGAAACGGCTAAACAGATACAGGCGATGGGGTCCAACTTAATCAAGTTAGCATTAGATCCCTTTCAGTATGACGACATGACTGAGTACAATTCATATCAGTACCAATTTTTAGCGTTGGCAAGAGACGTTCCTGCTTTCTCTGATGTATTGAATATGGATTTTGCATATTACATGTTGTGGATCGAAGATTCAGGGTCATGGACGGATGATTTAGGGTTGTCACAAGCCGAGTCTGATCTTCAATACAAAAAAATGTTTGAGTTAACGCAGTATTTATTGAAAACCTATAACGGTAGTGGAAAAACCTTTATGTTGGGTAATTGGGAAGGTGACTGGAATCTGCTATGGAATGGTTCAACGTATGATGACAGTGCTACCTCAGTACACCCTAAGCGAATTGAGGGGCTGATTGACTGGCTGAATATCAGACAAAAGGCCGTAGATGATGCAAAGTTAGCCGTGTCACATGCGGATGTTGATGTGCTGCATTACGTGGAAGTGAATCGCGTACTATCTGCAATGGAAGGAAAGGAGCGGATTACGAATAAAGTTCTGCCTTTTACCAACGTAGATTTGGTGTCGTATTCTGCCTATGATATTACAACGAAAGAAGAGAATACGAACTACGCGAGTCTTAAAACAGAATTTACGGCAGCACTTGATTATATTGAAGCTCAACTGCCGGAAAAAAATGTACCAGCATTTGATAAACGTGTTTTTATTGGTGAATACGGGTATGCATCTTATTGGTGGACATGGGATTGGGGCGAGGAGCGACATAAACTTCAGGATCAGCTCGCAAAAATGGTCATGAAAGTCACACTGGAGTGGGGCGCGCCTTTTATTTTGTACTGGCAGATTTATGACAATGAATATGATAGCAGTGTGGAGGCCTTTAAAGGTTTTTGGATGATCAATGATAAGAATGAGAAATTACCGATCTATTATTCTTATCAGAATTTTTATACACAAGCGAAGTCGTGGGTAGAAAACTTTACACAGGCGAATGGACACACCCCAACTAATGCGGAGTACCGAGATAGCGCAATAAATATAGTGGATCAGTTGCCGGATAGTGATGAAGGTAATAACAATGGAGGTAATGATGATAACGATGGCATCAAACCTGCGACCATTAAAACTTGGTTTTTAGGGGATTCTATTACCTATGGCATGGTTAGCCTTCCTTTTCATACGCAAGGGTTTAGAGTCCAAATGTTGGACTTGCTTGATTCGCTGGCAACGCAACAAAGTGTATTTCCTGTTACGTCCACTGTTGATAACAATAAGAAAACGCTTTCCTATAATGGT
>CAJXZM010000226.1 GCA_913063125.1 uncultured Gammaproteobacteria bacterium
CATTAACATCGGAGAAAAAGGCCATAATAAGGCATCAATCTGATGTGTCAGTGCAGTTAACGGTCGCCAAAAAGCGATTTTCAAATCCTCAGCACTCCACCAGGGAGAAACGCCCAACTCCATCAACCGTTGATTACGTACAGAATCACCATCGATAAATGCAAAGATATCAATGGATTTAGGAAAAGTATCAGAAAAGGAACTGGAACCCTGCAAAACTACTTGATGCCAATAATCATCAACTGCTAGCCCTGACCAAAGAGACGGTGCGCAGAGGCCTATAGCGATACAAGTTATCAACCAGGAGGCTGTATTCCGCTCTAATGAAAAGAAAAGCCCTGTTCTTCCTAGCAAACCGTAGGATGCTAAGTTACTGGAAGGATGAATGTTGGGTGGATTATACAATCGACTAAGTCTCCGAAAAGGTGTAAGTACAGATATTTTTTTGGACGCAACTCCAGGCTTGAACTACCCTACCAGTTTCGCGGGGGGTGAATCCGGAAGTACTACCTTTTTGTGTAAATAAACAGATAAGAACCTATTTGAGATGTACATCTTTTCGTCATGATTAGTTGCAAACCTATTTTGTTATTCAACTTCTAGATATTTTATCTGCAAGGTGCTTTAATACGGCCCAATTTAAAACATCGATAATCATAAAACGCGATGGATTATTACTACGCTCTGAAATTGAAAAAGCCCCGCCCATAAAAACAAGAAACAATCGATGACGGCTTATTACAATAATTTGCAAAAAACACAAAACAATTCATGGAGTCTATTTTTTGAAACCTCATCGTATACTTATCTCGGGTGCAGGAATAGCAGGGCTAGCCTTAGCGCGCTGCTTGCAACAACTAGGGATTGAGCACGTAATAATAGAAAAGAACAATCAATCGAATCCTAGCAGCTCAGGCATTGCGTTACCCTTTAACGCAATGCAAGCACTTCGAAAGATGGGGTTAGCCGAGACAATACTGGAATCCTCCCATCAAGTTAACGAAATTATTTACGCGAAAAGGAACGGCCGTACAATTAGTCGTGCCAGCCTACTTGAAGCACCACTGAACCAAGACAAATTCGTTGCAATGAGAAGAAGTAAACTTCATGAAATCCTATTGGATGGTATCGAATCACACATTCATTTTGGTACAACGATTCAAAGCGCCAAATCCAGTGACGAGGGAGTCAACGTCACCTGTTCAAACGCGGCGCTAAGCGGACAATACGATGCCGTGGTTTCCGCCGAAGGGATTCATTCAACCTTGCGTGACCAGTGTTTTCCAGATGAGAACACCCTGCTGGACCACAATATATCCAATTGGCGCTTCGTAATAGACTACCCAAATCATGAATTGCAACCAACCTACATGCTTGAGAACACAGAGCTATTTTTAACCTACCCAATCGGCCCTAATACTCTCTATTGCTACGCCCATGTTTATGATGACTCCGAACAATTCAAAAACGGCTCCCCTCAAACCCACTTACGCAACCTGTTTGGTAAATTCGGTGGGAATGTAAATAACATCCTAGACTGCTTGGGAGATCAACCCGTCATTTGCAGTCGTTTAAGATCCGTTCGCAAACCTTATTACGCCAAGGAACGTATAGTATTTATAGGTGATGCTGGCAGCGCTTGCTCTCCCCTTCTACAACAAGGGGCCGCTTCCGCTTTCGAAGATGCGCTTTGTTTTGCTGAGCAATGCCATAAACATGATATGGACAAAGCCATTTTTGAGTATCAAAGAATTCGCTCGCCACGGGTTGAGTGGGTCGTGAAAACGTCGGATGACCCCATAAAGAAGTTGAAGATGATGGCTAATCCCATAGGCGCCACCATTCGAAACATGATAATCCGTAGGAAAGGCCCGCTAAATGTCCAAGGGTGGAAACATTTGGCCGTGAAATAGTCAAAAACAACTCCCCCATAGAGATATAGATAACGTATTCCCAGCTATGAAACAATAGCTGGGTCTAACTCTTCACTTGGCGGAAGCTCTCTTCCAATAATTTTGCCCGAAAAGGCGTGGTATGCCAAACCTGAAAGCAATTTTTTCTGAACGCCCTTCAACACCGGACGCATCATCATTCCCATTAACGCTCCAAGTGGCCCAAACTTTACAACATACTGCATGTACATTGACACTTCACAGCTTGTTTCGGTAAGCTTTTCAACCCTAAATCCAGCATACATTGTTTTCATCGGCATTGAATGTTCGGAAAGAACGACCTTAAAGCTCTTTTGCGCTTCATATTCTATGATTCCTTCATGCACACTCGTTTTATCATAAAATACACAATGCCGTTTTGCCCCAAGACCAGAGTTCTTTACACCTACTATCGGTGACCTCTCCACACCTACACTAAATTTTTCAACACCGCCAAAATCATCTAATATTTTCCAGACTTTTTCAGCAGTTGCATTAACTTTTAGGGTGGATTCAACTTTATGTTCCATGATACTTCTCATTCTGATTGATTATGATTCTAGAGTATCTCATAGCCCTACTGACAACATATGTCAGTAGCTCCCCCCCAATGCTGTTGCATTAAGCCGCCCCCTTGATTTTCTGTAGCTTCGCATCGCGCCACTTATTAACTGGGGCCTTGGAAACTCTGGGCTGGGACAACCGAGGTTCAATTGGGCGGTGGTATTTAACCCGCCTAATTTCGATGATAAGTTCGCGTAAAACGTGAATAGCATTTTCTGGATGCTCGGAGCAGAGCATGGCAATATCCGCGCCCAGCGCCATTACCGCATGTTTAAATTGCGGCTCTGAAATCGTCTTGTCCCCTTTTTTCGGTACACATGAAATTGCAGCTAACGTTCTAGCAATGACGGCGACGATCAGAATAGCAAACATTTCCTGCTTTACGCCATTAACACTCCTTGAATGAAAGCGCTCTATATTAAGCGACACTTTTTCATCACGATAGTGGGTTTCAACAGACCAACGCTTAAAATATAATGCAATTACTTTCGCCCTAGTGAATTTTTTAGTATTCAGTAAATTGGTAACCAATACCGATTTAGTACCATCAGGACAAGTCCATTTAACAGCTCTCAGTTTAATTGTTGGGGCACATTTGAATGCTTCGACACCGTACTTCCCTCTAAAGCTATTTGGTGCCACTATTTCAATAATACCGTCTTGTTTTTTGCTTTTCACAAATGTTTTCAATGCAGAGAACGTGCTTGTTGTTGGGCAACGGATTGAATAATAACCCTGGTAGTGAGAATTCAAATGATGAATAAAATCATAGCTTGGATAGCCTCTATCGAATAAAAGTACGCTGCCTGGCGGGATCTTTTCTATAAGATCACAAGCTTCTTTACGCTCATTTGCTTGATTATATGCAACGATTGAGCGCGCTATCGGTATTCTCCTAAACACATCATAAGCAGTTGATACCAAACACTGAGGGTAATGGCCCCGGCTATTATTTACTTTCCCTAAGCCGCTTGAAGGATCGAAGTATTTTCTGATTTCAGTGCTGGCTGGTAACTGATATTTCGAGCCATCAAAAGCAACGACGCTCATTCCTTCCCATAAATACTCATCACGATGCGGAAATATTTCATGTGCCAACATTACTGCTCGATAGAATAAGTCTTCAAATAATTGCCATTTTAATTTGCTACGAGCTCGCGTAATGGTGCTGCGATGAACGGTATCAACCTTACTCCAGATTCCGCTACGCTTGGCATTGCGCACAAAACTACCGAGCTGACCATCTACACCTTGGTTTTTTCCGCCTGATACAAGAGAGAGTATAAAAGTGATTAAAAAAGGTAACGGTAATTTCCTTTCTCTCGAAAAATCTTTGGTTGTAAACTTTTCGTTGTCACTTAAATATTGGGGAATTAACGACAGAAATTGATTAAAGTAACAAGGTTTTTGGGGCTCGCTACTATCAGACGGTTTTTGATTGTGGCTGGTTTTTGATCATGATCTTGCCATCTCTGCTTTGCATTGTCATGCCGTGAATTATCCGTCATAACCTTTTGTATTTAAAGGTTTTATTTGTTAACGCAACAGCATTGCCCCCCCCCAGCCATGATTGCCTATGGAACACGTTGCTGGCTAGCCTTCACCTGGGATTTGGGTTGATGCGAAAGGGCTCAAAGGACAGCTCCTTCCACGAAGCTGTCATTCGAGCAACCCCTAGATTCAGGAAGGCTGCTCGATTTTAGCAATAGCTATACATCAGTTTGCTCAGCCAATTCCAATGCATCATCAACATCGACCCCTAAGTAGCGCACGGTACTTTCAAGATTGCTGTGCCCTAACAATAACTGGATCGCCCTCAGATTTTTAGTTCTCTTGTAAATAAGAGATACTTTGGTGCGCCTCAGCGTGTGAGTACCGTACGCAACAGGATCCAAGCCCAAACACTTCACCCAGCGCTCAACAATACGCGCATACTGTCGAGTAGAAAGATGAGGTGAGTTTTTGAGTCGGCTCTTGAATAAGTAATCGTCGCTCTTCAAACCCTTAAAGCCTATCCAGCGCTCTAAAGATACCCGGGTTCTCTTCGTTATTTCAAACTGGACAGGTCGATTGGTTTTCCTTTGTATCACCATCGCCCTTGATTGGACTTTACTACCATGCGAAACATCGAGAACCCTCAGATTCACAAGATCGCAAGCCCTTAGCTTACTATCAATGGCTAGATTAAACAGGGCTAATTCCCTGACATTATCAGCAATCTCTAGCCGTATCCGAATCCCCCAAATTTCTTCAAGTTTGAACGGTATTTTCTGACCGACCAGCTTTCCTTTATTCCATGCGGGTTTCTTTGTGGAAGCAGTTGAGTTAAGCATAATTAATATCCCTCTAAACTAATTAAGGAATTCTAATTATGCTCTTACAACATAAACAATAGAGTTAATGCTTAAACTCGCACTGATTTTTCTCACTGCAGACCGTTGAAGGCTTTTCATCGCCAACAATTATGCAAATTCCAGTGAGATCAGTTGTTGCGTCCGCTGCCAACTGAAGTGAATCCTTCAATGAAACCAACCCAGCTCTTTCATCAAGCTTCTTTAAAAAATCACTTTCTTCTACATCCATTAGAGAGTAGGGAATATACGGGCCGCGAAATCTACAAAACTCAAGCATTGAACCCTCGAGTTCATAGGACTCACATTGATCATCAGACACGCAATGAGTTTCAGCAGCAATATCTCTAGCTTCACTTTCTAAGTCATCAGCCAAGCCACCAAGAGTATTACCAAAATGGTTGTAGCCTCTAAAAGGAGACACCAAACTACGAGACCCTGCGCTCGTAGTGCTCGTCAAATCAAGAACAAGGAGGTCTAATAAATTGTTATCAGACTTTATGGGCTCGTAATCCCAATCGTCCCCGGTAAACTCTAGTGATTTACCGATCGCAAAATCATGAATAGACTCATTTATCAAAATTCCGTTTTCTGGGTCAGCGTCATCATCGAGCGTTTGTAAAAACCTAGCAATATTTAATGCCACGTACACATTGGAACCAGAGATCTCGAAGGGTGTTAATAGCTCAGCGGGAGCTACGGGCTCTCCTATTCTTATATCTCCAATATAAAACCTGATAGTTTCACCCTTGATGTAGCCAAACCTTCCGTCACTATCCGTAACGCCATAATGGTTGCCGGATCGATATCGTACTCCCTCGACTGTACTATCAATTAAACGTCCATAGCTATCTGCTTCTTGAAATTCGTTGGGCGGCCAAGCATCTAATGATGCATTCTTATCGCCATTCTCATCACTAGAAGATCCCGCTCCACCACAGGCTGTTAACACCACACCAAGAAATACTACTAACAATTCCCTTCTCATAACCATAGTTCCATTGCGTACAAAAATTAAAATGTCATATACCGTTGAAAATCTGCCTTTGAGAAAGCGAAACCGCTGAAACCTAGTGACCGAAAAGGGCGACGTAAAGCCATTTTGAATGGTGGCTGTTGTCGTTGTTCATAATTCGCTAAATTGAAGTGTTTCAGGAATTACAGTCAATGGATATCTAGCGGCCCCCCAGCATCTAAGTCCTAAGTCGTCAATTGCACAGGCCGCAGTATCACTAGCATCCAAAACTCTCGGGTTAATTAGCTCATAAGCTTCTAACTCGGCCCAGTTTCTACCCCCCCAACATTTAACGTCGCTGCCGTCTAGAACGCAACTGAAGTCACTATTTGTTGATAGTGAAGTTGGATTGTTCATTTCTGGCACCAAAGTTCTTTCATCTTCTTCATAGCCCCAGCATTTAACTCCAAATTGATCGGTGGCGCAGCTGTGAAAAGCGCCAGAGCTAATTGCTACTGGGTTCGTTAGTTCTGGTACTTCCAGCTGTCCTTCGCTATTCCCCCCCCAGCATATGACTTCATTGTCATCTATGGCACACGTATGATGAGAGCCAGCGCTAACCGCTATCGGGTTTTGAATGTATGGAGGGGTCAGTTGATTATTTTTGTTATTTCCCCAGCACTTGATGCCTAGCGTGTCATTGATTGCGCAAGCGTGAAATACCCCTGCGCTAAGCGAGTATGCATCTTGAATATTTGGTGGGGTTGTTGCGCCAAGAGTGTTTGACCCCCAACATTGAATGCCGTAATCGTCTGTGGCACAAGAAAAACCGTACCCAGTTTGCACAGAAGATGGATTCACTAACAAAGGAACATCTGTTTGGCCGGAAAGGTTCCCCCCCCAACATTTGACGCCATTGTCATCCAAAGCACAGGCATGACCATATCCAATGCTAACGTCACTTGGGTTTACTAGTTCTGGAACGTTTCTTAAGCCAGAACGGTTATTTCCCCAACACTTAACGCCTTCATCATCCATTGCGCATGTATGTAGCTCTGCTACAGCAAGGTCAAATGGGTTCGATAAATCTGGAACGTTGATCTGATTATAGTTCGAATCTGGTCCCCAGCAAGTGACCCCGTTGTCATCTAAGGCGCAACCGTGATACGTATCAATTCCGATATTGTATGGGTTGGATAACTCTGGCACTTCAAGCTTTCCAGGGCCCCAACAAGTCACGCCATTGTCATCGATGGCGCATGCATAATTATGACTAGTTTTCACCATAGTTGGGTTTGATAGTGAAGGGATGTCTTCTGGGTTGGAGAATTTTTCACCCCAGCAAGTCACTCCGTTATCATCAATGGCGCAAGCATAGTGGCCAGAGGCGCTAACTTGTGTTGGGTTTGACAGGGTTGGAGGGTCTAGAAGACCAAACCGGTTACTCCCCCAACACTTGACGCCATCGCTATCAATTGCACAGGATAAATAACTACCTGCACTTACGGTTATAGGGTTAACTAAACTGGGAACTGTAGCTTGTCTGCCCCAGTTATTTCCCCAGCAATGGACGCCGTTATCGTCAAGCGCACAAATGTGCCCGTCACCAGTGCTTACCATTTTAGGGTTAATCAGGGTTGGAACACTATTTTGATCAGCGTAGTCAGCTCCCCAGCAACTCACACCGTTATCATCCAAAGCGCAGGTATTTGTATTGCCAGCAGCTACCATATAGAAGTCTCTTTTGGGTGCTGCTTCGATATCCTCGATATCTTCGACAGATGAATTATGAGTGTTTTCAGTTGTAGGACTACTGCTACTGCCACCACCGCAACCAACTAATAGAAATAATAGAAATGAGGAAACAACTCCTTTAAACATCCTGCTTCTCCCTAATCAAAAATCAATTTGCGATGCATTCTGCCTATATATCAAAACTATCTCAAGTTATCGATATAAATTAATATGGAAGTAGGCATGACAAGCTACGCAGTTACCAGGCCGCTTTTGATTTAAACTGTGGCATACAGGGCATGTGACAAAACAGTACGCAAAAAATATCGCTGAGCTATCGCACAAAAAGGCACGGCAGACACAATATAATTTAGCTATAGTGTTTTTTAACGGGCAATAGCGTCAAAGTGAACGTCAGCAATGGGCGAGGGACTGCCATCTTGAGGGTGGCTGCCCCATTATTCATTCGTAATGTATTACTAAACCATCTATGCCATTAATGCTATCGAGATAACTTATGGTACTTGGACTTAGAGGATTACCTTTAAGAAGCAAATATCTCAATTCTGTATTATTACTTACACTCACATCGATCAGATAGTTATCCTTAAGATTAAGAACCTCCAATAGAGTGTTATTGGCCACATCCACACTACTCATCTGATTTCTTTCAGACCAAAAGGTTTTCAACGCAATATTTTTACTCACATCAATACTGCTTAAATGGTTATATCCAACAAGCAAATCCTCCAGCTCGGGATTGTTACCAACATCGAGATTGGTTAACTCGTTATCTACAAGATATAGCTGTTTCAACATGATATTATTTGAGATGTCTATATCAGTCAGGAGATTGCTTCTAGCATACACCCCTCTCAATTCAAGGTTATTGCTGACATCAATATGCGCAAGTTGATTCCTATTAAAAGATAAATTCCTCAACTCAATATTTACGCCTATATTTATGTTAGTCAGATCATTATCATCGAAAGATAACACCTGTAGATTGAGGTTCCCGCTAACATCAATATTAATCAAATTACCTCCATCAAGGAACAGCGCCTTAAGAGCAAGATTGTTACTAACATCAACGCTACTTATAGGGTTTTCGCTAGAGAACAGGCTGATTAGTGAACCGTTATTGCTAACATCGATACTCTTAAGGTTATTGCGCCACAGCTCTAGATTTTGAAGAGAAATATTATTACTGACATCAATATTGCTTAGTTGAAAATCCTCAATATGCAGTGTCAATAAAGCCAAATTTTTACTAACATCCAAGCTACCTACTTGGTTACTGGTAATATGAAGATTCGTTAAGGCAACATTACCAGTAACATCAACATTATCGAGTTTATCTGAGATCAACATTAGGCTTTCTAATGCAGTATTTTTACTAACATCAATACTAACCATCTTTTCAGAGATGACCTTTAAATACTTGAGCTTTATGTTATTGCTTATATCAATATTTTCCAGGCTTTCAGTGAAAAGTTGCATCGAACTCAGCGCTTTAAATTCTTCAACCCCCTGTACGTTACTTATATCCTGGGAAAAGCAACTCAAAGAAGTCACTTCATCCACGAAAACCCAACCCTTTTCATCCGCCAAATTTTTCACGCAATGCTCAAAAGCTACATCTCCAAAAATTACATTCTCAATAGTTTTTGAAGGTGTCTCTTCTACAGAATTCGCTGTCTCTCCAACTCCGCTCGAGGAA
>CAJXZM010000227.1 GCA_913063125.1 uncultured Gammaproteobacteria bacterium
ATAAACCATAGGTGAATGATGATGAGTGATATTCCAAGCTATCTACAGGACGCTACAGATCTGTTAACAAAAGACGGCTTTGCAACGGGCGATGTTTGGTATCACGGAACGTCATCCTCCTTAGCAAGCTCCATTACGTCTAGCGGCCTAAAGCGCTCGGGCGACAAAGCGATGAAGCAAGCAGCCAAAAGCACCATGGCAACCATTGGCAATAAGTATACTGAATCCATCGAACCCGTATTTTTAACCCAGAGCAAAGAGCTTGCTTACTACTGGGCAGAACAAGCGGTTAGAGAGCGGAGTGTGCGATTTGAGGGTGAAGAAAGCCCAGTCATATTTGCAGTTGAATTACCCGACGAACTGAATGCGAAGGTTCGCCCTGATGTTGGTGCTGCTAGTTTATTGATGGTTAAAGAAGGTGAAGCGTACATGGCTCATGTCGCTAACATCTACCAAAATTGCGGTGCTGGTGTACCTGACATTGATTTGATGAAGGCCGATCGTTTAGAGTATTTGAATAAGCTTGGAATGGCCTATATCGACAAAGATATTGACGCTGAATTCGTTTCACTTGTTACGGATTAAGTAAACATTAGCGCCTTATTTGGTGATACCGCACGGGAAGTGCCCCACCCTAGTAGGTGAGGCCTTTTTGGTTTCTGTGTTATCTAAACAGCAATCCCTCCTTTTTCTCCTATACTAAGAATATCTTACGACCTTCTTCTGCCGGAACACCTCGCTAAGCGCTGTATAATAATGCATCACCCCAAGTTAGTAATTTTTCTTTTCCTATTATTCATGCCTTTTTACACCATCGCAAAAAGCGACATCTTACTGTCTCAGTGCAGCGATCACTGCGGGCTGCCGTTTCCGCTCCAAGTATATGAAGATATAGGAAGTACAGCACAATACGTCAATTTTCATGAAGACCTTTTATTTAAGGATGTATTTGACGAAAAACCAAACTTCGGTCCCTCAAACTCTGATTTTTGGATCCGTTTTTCGATCAACAATGATACCCCTGCCGACAAAGTGCTCTGGTTAGAGCTAAACCCCTACGTTATCGAAGCCACCCTCTTTTCATCCTCCACCATATCTAATAACGATACGGAAACAACAACCAATGAAATAGAGACCCAAGTAACTGGGGCACGCTACTCTCTTAGTGAGCGTGACATTAAACACGTCAAGCCAATATTGCGACTCGCCATCGAGCCAGGCCAAAAGAAAGATTATTACCTTCGTTTTAGATCCACTGTGTCGGTAATGAACTTCACCTTTTGGGATATAGAACGATTTGCAGAATCAGAAAGCACAAACCAATACCTCTTTGGTATGTGGTACGGCTTAATGCTTGTTATGGTTATCTACAATCTCTTTCTATTTATCTCTATAAAAGATAGAAGTTATTTATACTACTGCCTGTATTTAATTGGCATTGCCCTGAACCAAATGGGGATATCAGGTCACGCCCTTTACATTGCCCCCCCTCAAACTGCCGAACTATTTACAGAAACGTTCGGTATATTTTACGCGTTCTGGGCAGTTCAATTTGTAAAGTCTTTCCTGCGTACGCACGAAAACCCAAGTGCTAACTTATTACTAAACACACTCGCGGCAGCATTAATAATCCCACTGTACTTCCTTCTGGACGAAAATCACAAGCTCTGCATTGTATCGATGAATGTCATCGGAATAGCCATTATCCTGTCAGTTGCAACCATTGGTATGCAAGCGTTTATAAATGGCTTTAAACCCGCCCGTTTTTTTGTTCTAGCATGGAGCTTTCTATTAGTTGGTGTTTTAATATTTATTGTAAGAGGGCTCGGGTACATACCAAGCAACCTTATCACCGAAAACAGTGCCCGTATTGGTGCCGCTGTTGAGGTGATTTTGCTCTCAATAGCTCTGGCTGACCGAATCAATCAATTTAAACGTGAGCACCAAAGGGAAATTGAATTACGATTACTGACGCTAGAAAAAGTCGAACAATTGCATGAGGTATTTGGTAAATTTGTACCTCATCAGTTTATCGAGCTACTTCAAAAAGGTGATCTACTATCATTAAAACCTGGCGATCACATACAGCGAACCATGACTATTCTGTTTTCTGATATTCGAGCCTTCACCGAATTATCTGAGTCAATGACACCCACTGAAAACTTTAAATTCATTAATTCTTATCTAAGAAGAATGGAACCCCACATCCAACAAAACAATGGCTTTATCGATAAGTTCATTGGAGATGCAATTATGGCGCTGTTTGATGAGTCACCTGATGACGCGGTGAAAGCAGGCGTATCGATGATAAAATCCCTGGACACCTATAACGAACATAGAACCTCCTACGGCTACTGCCCATTAAGTATTGGCATCGGTATTAATACAGGAAAACTGATACTTGGCACTGTCGGAGATGATACCCGAATGGATAGCACAGTAATTAGTGATGCCGTCAATTTGGCATCACGAATAGAGGGGCTGTGTAAAACCTATGGTGTTTGTCTACTCATTAGTCACGAAACCTATGTATCGCTAATTAATCCCACGCATTTTAATTGCCGATTAATAGATATCGTTAAAACAAAAGGAAAACAACAAGAAACCATTATATATGAAGTAATTGATGCAGATACCAATGAATCCGCAGCGTTAAAAATCGCCTCTATTGAGAAATTCAACAGCGCCATCTCTCACTTCCAAGCAAAGGAATTTGAAAAAGCCTTAGTAATGTTTAACGATATAGTGGCACACCACCCTGAAGACAACCCCGCAACAGTCTACTCCGCTCGATGCGAAGAAGAAATTAGACATATTACTTAATCTTCATCTCCGCCGCCAAACATATCAAACAACGCATCCTTCTCCTCAATAGATATTTGCATCTCGTGATTAATATCTTCTGGCGCAACATGACACACCCGATTTCGTCCTTCGTTCTTGGCTTGATATAAGTACGCATCAACACGGCTAATTAATGACTCCGGACTATCGTTCTGTTTGTCGGTATAGATATCAACCCCAAAACTCGCCGTTGGATTAATAACGCCGCCCTCGACATGCACTTGAGAATTCTCTAGTGCATGTCTAATTCGTTCCGCAACAAAAGAAGCATCAATAAGCCCTGTATTTGGTAAAACAACAACAAATTCTTCTCCACCATATCGACAGGCCACATCAAGCTTACGCACCATCTGCTTAACAATCGAAGACGTTTTGATCAGCACTTTATTCCCAGATTCATGCCCCCATGTATCATTTACTTGCTTAAAATGATCCAGGTCGAACATTATCACGCCAGTAAAGCGACCGGTACGGCGAGTTCGTTCCATTTCTAAGGATAATGTTTCCAATAAATAACGCTGATTGTATAAACCCGTTAAATTGTCGGTCCGAATGAGCTCAGACAGCGTCGACACCTCGCCGGTCAAATTATTGAGTTCATCAATTATTTTACAGGATGTTTCACCTACGGGGCAGGTCAAAATTTTCTGTTCTGTCATATCATTCATGTGGTAAAAAGATTATCCCTTAATCAACAAGTAGTTACACAATCTTAACCTCCTAATACTAGTACACTTTTGTAAGACACGCCTAACAAAGCTCGATCTTGATAAAAGCGTCAGAAATGACCGTTTTAGCCCACTTGGTGTACATTCCGCCCCTTTTTTATCCGTGAAGTAACCCGTAGACTAGAGCAAAGAAACTAATCTCCCGCTAACATTAGAATCGAGGAACATTTCATGGCAACGATGGACTTACGTGTAGACGATGGCATTCACATACTTACCTTAACCAACGGTGACAATGACAACACTTTCACACTCGACGTACTAAAAGAATACCTTGCTGCTTTTGATGAGATTGAGAACTACAAAGGCAACACCGCACTCGTTGTTACCTGTGAGCATGAAAAAACCTGGTCAAATGGTATTAACCTTCCCTGGATGACGGCACTTCAGGGAGATGGATTTAAAGAATTCGTCGATACACTTGAAGAAGTATTTTATCGTTTAGCGCTACTTAATGTTCCAACAATTGGCTGTATTAATGGCAATTGCTACGCTGGCGGTGCAATACTTGCCACAGCATTTGATTTCCGTGTTATGAGAAAGGATCGCGGCAGATTCTGCTACCCTGAAGTGAACATTAAAATTCCTTTTACCGAACTGATGATTGATGTTATTGAACTGCTACCCAACAAACACGCCTTAAAACATATGGCACTAACGGGTATTGCAAAAACGGGACAAGAATGCATGGACGACAACATTGTTGACGCGTTGTTTCCGATGGAATCATTACAGGCTGGCGCCCTAGCTTATGCTAAAGAACTTGCTAAAAAAGACCGCCCAACGTACACAACAATAAAACGTTCTCTGCGTAAAAATATCGCGAAACACCGAGAATAGTTAACCATAAATCAGCGTAAAGAATCTACAAGAGGTAATCATTAATGAGTGATGTGTTAGAGCAATTAGTTCGCCTTTTATCCTTAGAAAAGATCGAAAACGACAAATTTCTCGGCCAATGCCAAGATTTAGGGTTTAAACAACTATTTGGAGGTCAATTATTAGCGCAATCATTAATGGCAGCTAGTCTGACGGCAGAAGGGTTTAACAGTCACTCATTACATGGGTATTTCCTCCAGCCTGGGGACACAGAAACACCTATTGAATTTCTTGTAGACCGCATTCGAGAAGGCAAAAGCTTTGCGACAAGAAGAGTTGTCGCACTGCAAAATAATATTGAAATATTTACTGCAAACGTTTCCTTTCATGTCGCCGAGGACGGTTACGAACATCAGTTAGAAATACCTGATGTTAAAGAGCCTGAAGAACTTCGCTCTGAACTGGAGATTAGACGTAAATTTGCCGATTTTATCCCAGAGAAATTACGCGCTAAATTCACGCAAGATACCCCCATCGAAATACGTCCCGTAAAACCTTTCAACTATATTAAACCCGAAAAACTCGCCCCTCGAAAGGACATGTGGTTTAAGGCTGTTGACGCATTACCTGACGAACAAATACTACACCGTTGCCTGCTGGCTTATTCGTCTGACTTTGGCCTTTTGGGGACATCCCTCAACCCCCATGCGGTCCATGGTATGATGCCAGGTATTCAGATCGCCAGCCTCGATCACGCACTTTGGTTTCATCATGATGTAAAAATGGATGATTGGTTGCTTTATTCAATGGATAGCCCCTCAGCATCTCACGGACTAGGGTTTAACAGAGGCAGTGTGTTTTCTAAAGATGGCAAGCTCATCGCATCCGTTGCGCAAGAAGCTCTAATACGCGATAAAAATACATTTAAACGAAAATCATAACCACAAACCTCATCAGAAACAGAAACAACCAATAAGCGCCAGAACATATTAAATAGTGTTTATTGGTTGTTTCAAACATCTCGCTTATCCGACAATAATAGCCTTCACCTCGAGATACTCATCTAGCCCGAAAGCCCCCCACTCTCGGCCATTCCCCGACATTTTATAACCACCAAATGGAGCCATAAAATTAGTTGATGCCCCATTAATGTGTACATTACCGGCTTTTAACTCTTTGGCAACATTGATCGCGCGATCCTTATCTGCAGAAGATACATACGCAGACAAGCCATAAACTGAATCATTCGCTATCGCTATCGCATCTTGCTCGGTGTCATAGCCAATAATACTTAACACTGGTCCAAACACTTCTTCCCTAGCGATTGTCATACAGTTATTGACATTGCCAAACACCGTTGGACGAACGAAGTATCCTTTATCTAACCCATCTGGCAACCCAACTCCACCGGTAACAAGTGTCGCCCCTTCATCAATCCCTTTTTGAATCAGGCTCTGTATCCGATTATATTGCACCTCACTCACCACAGGACCAGCAGAAACGCCTTCTTGATTGGCGGGACCAACAACACATTTCTCCGCAGCCTCTTTTGCTATCGCTAACACTGTGTCCATTTTTTTCTTCGGTACCAGCATACGTGTAGGTGCATTACAAGATTGCCCTGAATTGTGAAAGCATGCGTTCACCCCCTGTTTAACCATTTTTTCAAAGTCGACATCATCTAATAAAATGTTAGCCGATTTACCACCCAGTTCTTGAGTAACACGTTTCACTGAAGGTGCTGCTGCTTTTGCGACTTCGATGCCCGCTCGCGTAGAACCCGTAAAACTAATCAGGGCAATATCTGGGTGCTCCGACAATCTAGCACCAACCTCTTCGCCCAAACCATTGACCAAATTAAACACCCCTTTTGGAACCCCTGCCTCCGCCAATATTTCTGCAAACAGGTAAGCACTGAGCGGCGCAACTTCACTGGGCTTTAATACAACCGTGCAACCTGCAGCAATTGCCGGAGCCACTTTGCAGGCAATTTGATTAATAGGCCAATTCCAAGGAGTAATTAGTCCACATACTCCAATGGGTTCTTTTCTAAGAATATACCCTGGCTGATACTCTTCGAATGCCTTATTTTTTAATAAATCAATGGCCACCATAATATGCCCAAGACCTGCAGGAGCCTGAGCGCTAACCGCTAATTTTGTGGGCGCCCCCATCTCTAGCGAAATTGCATCAGCCATTTCACTTAGACGCGCCTGATACAACGTTGCGATACGATTCAGAAGGCTTAATCGCTGCCCCGTTGTGGTAGAGGAAAATTCAGGAAATGCCTCTCGTGCTGCATTTACGGCACGATCTACATCCGCCGCAGAGCCTAGTGACAACTCTGCGATAACATCTTCGTTGCTTGGATTAATAACATTAAACGTTTTATTTGCAAGGGGAGAAACCCACTCACCGTTAATAAAAAACTGATTGAGTTTCTTCATGGCTATGCCCTTAAGTATCGAATGTCACAGCAGTATAGGCTATTGCTCTTCAAATATGGCAGTAACTGAGCGTAGATATACTGTCATGTTCGGGGTAGTCGGCATTAACGCTATCGTAATCCATAATTGACCGTCAGAGTCGGTCCTTGTAGAAATAGGGCTAGCGGCTGTTGAAGCTGAGGCTTCCTGAAATACACCATCATCATCACAAGTATCATCTGTAGCGTCGGCAATAGTGATATCAGGAGACAATTGGCTCATATTAGTTTCAGAGTCACTAAGATTAAGAACTGATACAAAATCATCATTATTGGTATCAGCTTCGATTTCGATCTCAGGCTCTTCCAAACCCACGTAAGCCAACAATTCTATTTTCGGCATGTCACAATCGTTATCATTAACATCTCTTCGTGCTGCAACCGCATATACAACACTGAGAATGACATCGTAATCTGTATCATCCTCAAGGCCCGTTTGATTAGCCGTCCCGTACATTATCAACTTATTTGCTTCAACGTCCTCAGGGTCATCATGATCGGCACTTAAAAGCACGGCAGAATACCCTAGGTCAGGTACAGGTTGGTCAAGTTCAGTCCGAAATACATATTTTAGCTCATCATCCATTAGGTAATTTGCTTTACTAAAAGCCCAATCAGCTACACCACCAAGCGTATCGGTAAAATCCCAAAAACGACCATCCTTCACCTCAACGGTTAGCTCTTCTTTAACAAACATAGGGAAGCCAAAAACAAAACTACGGGTTTTCAATGTGTAAGTTGTCGTATCTGTAGGGGTTATCGTGATCGAGCCTTCTGGTTCAACTAGGCCAATATTTGGACTGATTTCGATAACATTGTCACCACTTCCTTTAGCAAACTCTACCTCCCAGTCCAATTCAGTTTGTTGACCCGGCGTAATAATGGATTGTAAAGCCGTGAAACTGATCGTCGGCTTACACCCCGACAGAAAACTAAGAACAATCAAACAAGCCGTAAAACCAAAGAATCGAGACAATCCATTTATCAAATACTTCATGCTTTCTCCATACATTCCAAAACAATCAAATTTCTGCTTACAAACCTGATCTGACGTTATTTATTACTTGTTCATTATAGCTACACCAAACCCAAGCGTTCAACGTAAAGCCTCACATAATCACACAAAGTAGGCGCTCCTTATGAGTAATGATACGGCAAAAAGGCTCCAAGAACTCATCCGAACAAGCTATAGTGCTCTAATATACAGAGGTACTTGATGAAATCGCTCGAATATCAATGAAAGAGCTCGGCAAAGTTAATGTTGTGAGTGAAGGACTTCAAAAGGTCAGCGCTCACTTATAGCCGTATAAGCAAAAAGACTAGCGTCGATGAATGAGTCAGATTGACGCAATATATAAAATGCTGTGTCGACAAAGCCAGCTACACAGGCAGTGTCGACAAACCTTTACAACCCTATTATTCACACCTAAACTTTTAATAATTAACAATAAAACCAATTTCTAAATTTGAAAAATCGAGCTGACACTCTTTTTAATGGTTTAAATGACATTCCATTGCAGTAACACGCGCCATACAATTTTACACTTTCTATTTATCGCACTATTTATCTCTAGCGATAACGTATCTGCTCGTTCTGAGAGTGAGATCAAAGCAGCCTACCTCTATAATTTCATCAAATTCGTTACCTGGCCTGATGAACCTACGGATACCAATATCAATATCTGTATCTATGGCAAAAACCCTTTCGGTGCTTATACAACCAAACTCAACAGCCTAAAAGCTCGCAAAAGAGCGATTAAGGTTAACTATATAGAGCACACTATAGAACACACTCGGCCTTCCAATTGCCAGATTTTATTCATCAGTGGCATCGAAGAAACGCTGTCTGAAGAATTACTAAAAAATCTTCATGAAAAACCCGTTCTTACCATCAGTGATATAGTGGGATTTACCGAATTCGGTGGAATAATAGGTTTTTTCAAGTCCGGCAATATTATCCGATTCAATGTTAATTTAAAACAGGCCAGATTAGCCAAACTCAACATCAGCGCCAAGCTTCTAAAGCTAGCCAATAAGGTGACCCAATGAGCGAGGCAAACCATAACGCAAGATACTTACCAATCAGAAAAAAGTTATCACGAATCATAATGACTGCAGTACTTTTTGCCATTTTATTACTGAGCTCTGTATTCATTACTTACGAATATTTATCTCAGAAACGAAATATCGTCAACAATTTCAGTACCACCATCAAAATCATCGCAAGCCAGAGTGAGGC
>CAJXZM010000228.1 GCA_913063125.1 uncultured Gammaproteobacteria bacterium
GATGTTCGATCTTATTTAAAATATATTTATGACGGCCTTTTAAATAATGCGCTTTATGTTCCTTCCAATTAGATATTGCCAGATTGCCATATGACAAAACTATATGAATTTAATCCTAATAAAGAAGGGAATGATTTTATTTGTTCAGATATTCATGGGCATTTTTCTCTACTCGAGAAACAGCTTAAATCAATTGGGTTTGACGCTGCCAAAGATCGCTTGTTTTGTCTAGGTGATCTCATCGATCGAGGCGACGAATCTAATCTTATCATCGAATACCTATCAAAACCCTGGTTCCACTCCATTCTCGGAAACCATGAATTAATGCTAATAGATGCGTTTGAAAGCGATTCGTCTCATGTCCGAACCCAATGGAGTTTCTGGGGAGGTGATTGGGCAGAAGACTTTGATGACGAAACCTTAGAACGCTATTACGAAGCTCTTGTAAGCTTACCTATGGCTATTGAATTAAATCTAACTGACGGTAAAAAAGTTGGCTTAGTTCATGCAGAGCTACCTGAAATCTGTGATTGGATATGCGTAAAGTCAATCCTTTCGTGTAAAGATAAAAGAGATAATGTTACAAACACCCCACTAACTTACGGAATGTTATGGAATAAAAACCAGGTGCGTAGCCCAGAAGCTGTACATGGCCTGATTCCGCCGGTCGAAAACATTGATCATGTTTTTCATGGTCATACGATCCTTAATGAAATTACAACAGTAAGCAATCGTACATTCATGGATCTAGGGAGTTATGAAAGCGGTTTGATAGGATTAATAAGTCCGATTAAATTTTTCGGAGAGCTACATAAGCTTTAAGTCCATGCTCCTCAAGGTTTGGATGATTTCCTAATCTACGGTTTCAGGGCCAGTATTTTGATGAAGAGTCCGGGCTGCATTATAATCGGCATCGGTATTATGACCCGGGGACGGCAAGGTTTACTACGGTTGATCCGATTGGGTTGTTGGGTGGAAATAATAATTACCTATATGCGCCGAATCCAACAAGATGGGTAGACCCATTAGGGTTAAGCTGTAAAGAAACTCAGAATGGTTACGAAACCACTACGATTAAGAGCGATTACCTAGGTGAAAATAATCCAAATGACCCTAAACGATGGAATACTCCAATGGTGACAGAGTATTTCGATGAGAACAAAAAAGCGATTCACGAACTAGACGTAAATAACGGGCTAATAGTCCATAAGAAAACAGGGGAAGTTTTTGACACTGCTGACGCCGAAACTCATTGGGGAAATGCAATATTTGTGATGGATGAAAATGGCCGGATATTCGCATCAAAAACACAAATCCCCTACGAATTACACCACTCTAGCCTAGCTAATGGAAAGCCAGTGGCATCAGCAGGAGAGTTTAATGTGGCACAAGGCCACTTATTAGAGGTGTCAAATCAAAGCGGACACTATCAACCATCACAAAAACTCAACAACCAAGTTTTTGATGCATTAGAAAAGAAAGGTATGTCCACAGATTCTCTTGATGATGTAATGAGAACTGGCTGGAAAGATGATGGCGGCTCAATGGAGCCTAAACCTCACAAAAGGTTTAAAGAAGCTGATGAATGGAAAGATGGCGACCCATTACCCGATGACTGGATGGACTTTTAATGACAGAAAAACAGGTACCTTTTGCACTTAATGCTCTTTTATATTTCTTGAACTATATCCAAGATGTAAAGTGTGACCCAATTCTTCCCCCCCCCCTAATCAAACAGATTAAGGAAAAATATAAGCCTGAACTAGTAA
The DNA here is from genome assembly GCA_913063125.1 of uncultured Gammaproteobacteria bacterium. Classification (GTDB taxonomy): domain Bacteria; phylum Pseudomonadota; class Gammaproteobacteria; order Pseudomonadales; family Ketobacteraceae; genus 42-54-T18. The sequence continues at coordinate 1,770 of CAJXZM010000228.1, forward strand.
TAGGCTTTCAAGAGGCGATTCAATGGGCTATTGAAAATAGAGACTTTGAATTCTGCAAACAAATACCTGTAAGGTATAGCAACGCTGAAATACTCATATACTTTGAGAATCTCGACATCCTCTTTCAAAGGGAGGGCGTATATAAATTACACTCAAACTAATAGGTATGTCTTTTAACAAAAGTTACACAAAATGCAAAGTGAATATCTTTATAGGCCAAACTAAACATGACGAACCTATAGACCCTAAATTATTAGCATTTCTACAAGTAGCTCCCTTTAACATGAAAGTGAAAAAAACATCAAAATAAAACATTTCGCCCAAAACAATACCGGTACGGATTTCATTTGTTCCGATATCCACGGCCATTTTTCCCTTCTTGAAAAACAACTCAACGCAGTCAACTTTGATTCCGCTAAAGATCGACTATTTAGTCTGGGAGACCTCATCGACCGAGGTGATGAGTCAAATCTCGTCATCGAATACTTATCAAAACCCTGGTTTCACGCCATCCTAGGGAATCACGAGTTAATGCTAATAGATGCATTTGAAAGTGAGTCACCTCACGTCCGCACGCAATGGGGTTTCTGGGGAGGCGATTGGTGTGAAGACCTTGATCTCGATGAATTAAAGCCCTATTACGAAGCCTTGGCAGAGTTACCCATGGCTATGGAGATAACTCTAAGTGATGGAAAGAAGGTTGGATTAGTTCATGCTGAGCTACCCAAAACGTGTGATTGGAACGGGGTAACAGCACAACTTTCCGATAAGAACACAAGAGACAATATAACCAACACCCCACTTACTCACGGTATGCTCTGGAATAAAAATCAGGTACACAGCCCAGAAGCTACGTACGATTTGATTCAACCAGTCGAAAACATTGATCATGTTTTTCATGGCCATACCATCATCAATTCAATAACAACCGTTAGCAATCGTACTTTTATGGATTTAGGGAGTTATGAAAGTGGTCGAATTGGATTAATAAACCCCATTGAATTTCTCAGAAATTTAGATACACCACAATATTCTGCTCTCTAAAATAATCCCCGAACCTTAGCCTTCAGGGGCAGTATTTTGATGAAGAGTCTGGGCTGCACTATAATCGGCACCGGTATTATGATCCGGGGACGGCGCGGTTTACTACGGTTGATCCGATTGGGTTGTTAGGTGGAAATAATAATTACAAGTATGCTCCGAATCCGACTGGATGGATTGATCCATTTAGTCTTGTTTGTAAAGAGCGTTATGAGCGTTATAAGCAATATCGCGCTCAGGGTATGTCTGCCTCCGATGCGTCTAAACTTTCAAAAACTAAAGCTGATTTTTATATTGGTCCAGGTGGGCCTGAAGCCACGATGCCGACAACTGCATATAGATATGATCGTTAATTGGATGATAACGGCAGTGTTAATGTTCACTCGAAGGATATTATCGACAACAATGAAGGTAGAGTGACTTATTTTGGTTATGACAAATATGATACTGGGTTAGATGCTGGGGAAGCATTCCAAGTCAAACAACCTCGCCATCTCAACCCTATGGATCCGAAAGACAAATCATGGAGTGATAGCCGTCTGCGCAGTGAATTTGATACGTTGCAGTTATATGGCAAGGATGGACACTTAAATGCTCGTGTACCAAGGGAATTTAGTGGTCAAGTAGGGGCATTGCCGGAACCATTCACTAAAGCATACCCAGGGTTCGGAAAAGGTGGTGCTCAACAAGTGCATGCCGATGGTGCAACCATTAAGTTTGATAAAGTAGATATTTTACCAGAGAAGTAAAATGATGACTGATGACGAAGCTCGAAAAGCTCTTGAAGATCTAACGATAAAACATTTAAAAGAAACCCCAGACTTTGATTCACTAATTGAAATAATTCGTGACAACAAAAGGCCTGGGTTACCTGTAAGAGGCATCTTAGAAAGCATGCGTCACCACAGAAAAACTGAATACACTCAACACGACAAAGATATTATTGAAGAGTTAATTTACTTATATGGCTAGCCCAGCAATCCCGTGGTTTGGTGAGCCGGGAATGGGGAAAGCTGTACAGGAGTAGTTATATATTACGATGCCATTGAACGCCAAGTGGACTTCCCATGGTTTGCTAGGCACCAAATTATTGACATTTCTACAAATAGATAACACAACACCCACTCCACTTACCCACGGTATGCTTTGGAACAAAAACCAAGCTCACAGTCCAGAAGTTGTACACGGGCTAATTCAACCCATCCAAAATATTGACCATGTTTTTCACGGCCACACCATCATCAACAAAATCACTACCGTCAGCAATCGTACTTTTATGGATTTAGGGAGTTATGAAAGCGGGCTAATAGGGTTAATAAACCCCATTGAATTCCTCAGAGACAAATAATCTAAGTAGTCAATAAAACACACAAATTTCACGACCTGAAATATTTCTAATTACATTTGATTTAGCAATAGGAGTTTAATTTTTGCTCGTTATTTAGTAGAGTCCCCCTCCTGTTTCGGCGATTTTGCAGCGTTAAAGAGGGGGATATAGGAAATACTCCCTCCTCTTTAGAAAACCCGTGCCGAACGGCCTATTCAAATAATAAAAAGGGATCTATTAATGAAGTACTTTCCAATTTTACCCGTGGCTGTTTTTTTGTCATCTATAAGCAGCGCTGCATTCGCATCGACTCTAACTTTCTCCCCAGAAAAACTGTATTTTTCTGCCTCAATTGGCCCATCAATAGTATCGAATCTTGACAACTACGAGTCAAAGGGTGATGAGCGGGATGAAGTAATTGAATCGGACAATAATGAAATTGGAGCAGCTTTTTCATTATCTGTAGGGTACAAATTTGACGTAGGCATAATAACTGAGATTGGCTACCTAAACCTCGGAGAAGTCTCCGCTGAAGAGACTCAAAAACAGGTAAATAGTTCTGGCACGGTTTTATTCGAGGATATTGATGAAACCATCTTAAAACCTAGCGGGTTCACATTCGCCGTTGGGTATGAACTGCCCTTAAGCGATTCTATTAGCCTCACAGGTAAAGTCGGCATGTTTATTTGGGATCTTGATACTGAGTCTGATGAGACAAATATCGATCATGTAACTGGTGAAACAGATGAAAGGGGCGATAGAGACAAAAGTTTTTCGTCTGATGGTACCGACCTATATTATGGCATTGGCGCTGTCTATAAAGTGTCTGAAAAGCTCCAGGTATCTGCGGAGTGGTCTCGATATCAATTTGAATTTAGCCCCGAAGGTTTCGACATAGGCTATGATCATGATGCAGACTATTTTGCTATTGGGATTCGGTATTTTTTTGGTGCCAAGACGTCAACCGTCTCTTCAAGCCACCAATCTAAACCAAGAGACGGCAGCCCAGTTAAAAGCAAAGAATCAAATAAAAAGAACTCTTCCGGCACACTAGCCTGTGATGAAAAATACAAACATTTATTCTTCAACTGTAATTAATTCGTTTATCGTTCATTAAGATGACCGATTGATAAGGAAGAACACTCCTCCTTATCAATCGGTCATCTCTTGCTATGTCGTCTTAACAAAAAATGATTCCTCAACGATAAACAACACAGCGCGCGCTTTATTTACCCTCTCATCTCTTTCATCGGCAATTCAGGCCTATCAACCATTAAGCGTAGAAACCCTCGCTAATTGATCTTCATGAGCTTGGTGATATTCAGCTTTCAAGCGAGACACAAGTTCTGCCGTAGTAGGTAAATCATTAACACTGCCCACCCCTTGCCCAGCAGACCAAATATCTGCCCAAGGCTTTGAGTCTGACTTCTTGCCATCCCTCGCTTCTTCTAGCTCTAAACCCAAATCAACTTTTGGCGCATCAGCTAATGTGATACCTGCTGCCTCCACGCTTTCCCGAATAAAATTGGCGGGAATTCCCGATACGGCGGGGGTATATACAATGCCCGCAGCGGAAGAATCCAATAATTTCTGTTTATAGTTTTCATTAGCTTCACATTCTTGAGTGCCCAAAAAACGTGTCCCCATATAAGCCAAATCAGCGCCCATCATTTGTGCCGCGGCGACATCACTGCCTGTAGACAAACAGCCGGATAATAAAATGGTTTTGTCGAAGAATTGTCGAAGCTCGTTGACCAATGCAAACGGACTCCAATCCCCTGCATGACCACCCGCTCCCGCAGCAACAGCAATCAGGCCATCAACGCCGGTAGCGGCAGCTTTCTTCCCATGACGGACGTTCACCACGTCGTGGAAGACAATGCCTCCGTACCCGTGAACCGCGTCAACGAGGTCGCTGATCGCGCCAAGAGACGTAATAATCAGTGGGACTTCATGTTTGATACAAATTGCTAAATCCGCTTCCAGACGAGGGTTGGTTTTGTGAGCAATCAAGTTCACACCAAAGGGAGCAGGCAGATCACCTGTCTCATCGGTATGACGTTGTAACTCTGCTTTTATCTCGATAACCCAAGATTCAAATTCTTCTGTAGAACGTAAGTTAAGCGCGGGAAATGTGCCCACCACCCCAGATTTACAGCAGGCAGTGACCAGACTTGGGCCAGAGGCAAGAAACATGGGAGCCGCAATAACGGGTACCGATAGGCGGTTTTCAAATAGAGCAGGCAAAGACATAAACAGACCTCATAGGTTGTGCCCATGACTCAGCGTGATATGGGCGACGTTTTAATATCAACAGTGTAGAAAATGAGGTACTTATGGTACATTGGCAAAATTGACAATATTATGGTGATATTTTACCTAGAGGTTTTTATGGCTAAAATGGGTATCGTTGCATACGACAATTGTTATTTATCCAGTTTATCAGGCCCCATGGACTCATTTCAGGTGGCAAATGCTTTCAGCTGTCGCCAATCGGGTTCAAGTGGCACAACATTCAGCTGGAATACAGTCTCCATTACTGGCGAACCCGTGAAGACGAGCGGAGGCATCTCTATCGCGACGGATATGAGTATTGTCAATGCGGAAGAGTTTGATGTGATCTACCTACCTGCGTTTCCTTACCAGGGAGCGTTAGCCATGGATGAAATGGCAAAAGAACTTCGACCACTGCTGGACTGGTTGGTAGTCCGCTGGAAACGCGGGGCAACGTTGGTAACGATTTGTACTGGTGGTTTCTTGTTAGCGGAAACCGGACTATTGGATGGACGTGAGGCGACGACAACATGGTGGCTGGAACAACAATTTCACAAACGTTACCCGAAAGTGAAGCTCAATGGACGCAAAATGATTACCGAGCAAGATCGATTAATGTGCGCTGGAGCTATGACGTCCTATCAAAATATGTCGGTTCACCTGATTGAACGTTACGCTACCGCAGATTTAGCGATTCAGTGCGCGAAAGCGATGCTTATTGATACCAGTGTGCGAGCCCAATCGCCCTACCAAAACTTACTGATGGATGAGGTTAGCGGTGACCCTGTCGTGGCTAAAGCGCAATATTGGCTACAAAACCATGCCAAAGAGAATATTGATCTAGCAGCGTTGGCACAAAAGATGGGAGTAAGCCAGCGTACGTTGATTCGCCGTTTTAAAGCCGAACTGGATCTAACCCCTCTTAGCTATCTACAGAACATACGCATCGAGACGGCCAAACAATTGTTAGAGAACACAACATTGCCAATCATTGAAGTCACAGAGCGTGTGGGTTATAGCGACATCAGCTCTTTTTCACGATTATTTAAGCAGCGTACCGGATTAACACCAGCGGCTTATCGCCTGCGTTTTAAGGCAAAATAAACCGTGAATGTATGACGATGCATTTCTCCATCGAACACTGCGCTCTTATGTAACTTCACGCCCTCACGCGCTAACTAATTCATTAAAAATGCTGACAGCCCAGTTATAAATAGATAAATACTCTGGGGACTCAATCATGCCTTTCTTGGTCACCAAATAATAGCCTTCATCAATTGGAACGTGCTGCTCTGAATAAGCGATGAGTTTTCGAGAATGCAACGCTTTATTGATGGTTGGAATTAACCCGATAGCCACCCCAAGCCCCTCCTCTGCCGCTTTTATCGCTGTACCATAGGAGTCCAAGTGTAGTTCCTTGGCGGGTGTTTTTTTAATGTTGAAAATTTCTTTAACACGCTGCCAATCATTAACGTCAGGACGTGTGTGAACAATAGTATGTTGATCAAAATTATCAGCGGTGATGGTAGGATGCTTTTTAAAATAGCTAGGGCTGACAACAAGATTACTACTGACCGTAGAAATGAGTTTATGGTCACACCCTGACCAAGGTGGAACGCCAAGTCTTAACGCACAATCTATTTCTGACCCCGAAAGATCCTTCACCCCCATTGAGGTTTCAATGAGTAAGTTGATATCCGGATGGATGTCTGAAAACGTATCTAATCGCGGTATGATAATTTCACTGGCGATATAGGGAATCATAGAAATTCGTACAAAGTGCGTATCGCATTGCCGTACAAATTCAGCGTAAGTCGTCTGATAGGTAGAGATGGTCTGCTTTGAGACAAGATAAAACGACGCCCCCTCTTTGCTTAACGTAATGCCCCTGGCGCCACGCTCAAACAAACTAATATCTAAATGCTCTTCCAACGACTTGATTTGTTGACTAATCGCAGAGGCTGTCACGTTCAACTCTTTGGCGGCGGACTTAAAACTGTTATGTCGCGCTGCGGCTTCAAACGCGGCGAGATACTGAATTGGCGGGGGTCTACGCTGCTTTGTCATAAAAGAGAATCATATAGAGTGAATCATAAGGCTAAGTTTTTCTAATCTGGGGTTAAGAAATACACGGTTGTCTGGGTACTGTCAATGGGCGAGGATGCACACATAGTTTATTTAAGGTTCTGTTTAAGGGAGAGTAATCGTGACTCAGATCGTTTTACACCAATGGGCGTTTTCACCATTTTGTACCAAAGTTAGAAAAATGATGGACTACAAAGGCATTGAGTACACCACCAAGAACTACAACGGGTTTCTCGCACTAGAGGCAAAACGGCTATCCAAGACGGGTAAATTACCCGTCTTGGAGGTAGATGGTGAAATGATTCAGGATAGCAGAGTAATCGCGCGCTATTTAGACACTCACTTTCCTGAAAAGCCGATAATTCCTAGTGATCCAACGCAGGCATCAAAAGCCGAAATATTTCAAGATTGGGCCGATGAGTCTGTCTATTTTTACGAAATTTATTTTCGCACTAAATACACCAAAGCCATGCTCAAAGTCAGTGACTTGTTGGGTGAAGGACGACCATTTTATGAAAAATATTTGCTAGGCCCAGCGCTTGGCTATCAACTCGGCAAGGCTATTAAGCAACAAGGGATCGCAAGAAACTCTAAAGCCCTCGT
>CAJXZM010000229.1 GCA_913063125.1 uncultured Gammaproteobacteria bacterium
CTAACTAGTGCCCATCCAGAAATACATAAAGCATTGAAAATAAAAGAAATAGTTCGATGGTAGTTAAAAAAACCTCTTGAGTTTGTTAAGTTTAAAGTGCGACCCAAAAACAGACCAAACCAAGAGGATTAAGCATGCGAGAAACCCGCATAGCCCAGGCTAGTCTATTCGATAATTACTCCAAACACGAGTTCGGATTTAGACTTAAAGCACTTTCCGATGTACTTGATGAATATCCAGAAATACTGACGCTAATAGAGGGTGATCTGATTGATTCATCCGTTAAAAAAGTCGGCCGCAATGGTTTGAGTGTTGAAAGTGTTTTTCGGTGTCTGTTACTTAAACAGCAGATGGGGATTAGCTACGAGCAATTATCCTTTCACTTGTCAGATTCAATAACTTACCGAACATTTGCGCGATTGCCTGATGATATATCACCAAGCAGGTCAGGTTTGCAGTCTACTATTCGAAGCATAAAGGCTCAAACATTAGAAAATATTTCTGATATGCTATCGATAAAGTGGGTTAAAGATGGTCGTATAAATTTAGAGAAAATCCGTATAGACAGCACCGTGATCGACAGCCACATTACACCACCAAGCGACAGTCAACTACTTAACGATAGTGTTCGTGTATTAAGCCGTTATCTTGCAAAGAGCCAATCACAAACTGGCATAAAAATACGATTCACCGATAAAAGAAAGGAATCCAAGTCATTGGCCTTTTCCATTTTTAACGCTAAAAATGCGGTAAAAGAACAGATTTACCCGAAATTGCTAGTCTTGGGTCGAGTGGTATTGAAACAGGTCGACAGAGCATTGGACGCAGTCAAACTGAGTGGCGGATCAACACCAAAAACTAAGCAATGGGTTGATGACGTTGAACATTATCAAGCATTAATGCAAAAAGTGATTGATCAAACTCAGCGCCGCGTAATCAACAAAGAAAAGGTTCTTTCATCAGAAAAGGTTGTCAGTATTTTTGAAGAACACACGGACATTATTATAAAAGGCGCCCGTGACATTCAGTATGGCCATAAAGTGAATTTAAGCACTGAAGTCAATGGTTTCATTACGCACTTTTCAATTGAGAGCGGTAATCCTGGAGATAAAGATCTGTTTCTTCCGGTATTAAATGCACATGAAAAAAACTATGGTTGTTTACCATCATCTGTTGTTTGTGATGGAGGATATGCAAGCAAAACAAATGTTGATAATGGAAGGTCAATGGGCCTTAAACATGCGGTGTTTCATAAGCGCGTAGGAATATCGTATCAAGATATGGGCGTTAAAATAAAAACGTTTAAAAAATTACGTAATTTTAGAGCAGGAGTCGAAGGTAATATTTCCGAATTAAAAAGAGCCTTCGGTGCGTCTAAAGCAAAATGGAAAGGCCATGATGGTTTTAAAGCTTTTGTTTGGTCATCTGTTATTTGCTACAACTTGGTACGAATGGCTCGACAACAACCTGGATAGAGAGTGAACTGTTTCAATTAAATTTTTAACGAATCAGAAGTATGAACGATTTAGTTGCGCCCTAAAAACAGTGGATCGATCATTTATTATGCAAGAACTGGTGTTTTGTAAACTGTTGATGCGTCTCTACGTTCATGAAATATAAGTTTGGGCTGCTTATTTAAGTATTATTAGAAAATACCTATTTCTGGATGGGCACTAACTATAGCCGAACATAGATTTCTTACAAAAAAACCTATATACATTAGCCCTAACCTGGAGCTTTTATTCATAGCCGTCAGCAACTAAACTGTATTTATTACGTACAAATCATAATTATTACGGGTTTAATATTGTCGATATCATTTTTACAGCGAATAGCTTTTTCCTTGGCCATTATTGTCTCCGTTATAATGATGTCATCGCTAAAGGCCGAAACTACAACTAGTTCACGCACCCTTAAGCCAATAACGGTTCAATTGAAATGGAAGCATCAATTTCAATTCGCTGGATTTTATGCCGCTATTGAACAAGGGTTTTACCAAGAAGTCGGGTTTAAGGTTACTCTCAAAGAAGCAGATTACATGACCAACCCTATTGAGGAGGTTCTTTCTGGGAGGGCTGATTATGGCGTCGCTAATTCCGAATTAATGTTATATCGAATGAATGGAGAACCCGTGACTGTGCTGGCAGCGCTAATCCAGCATTCCCCAATTGTACTAATGAGCCTTAAACGCTCCAATATCCTTAGTCCTCAGGATTTAATTGGAAAAAAGATTATGTACCCCGAAGGTCATTATGGCGCTAACACCTTAGGAATACTGCTCAAAGAAGGCATTGAACAAGACCAAATTGAATCCGTTCCACTATCCTTCAACATCAATGACCTCATTGAAGGAAAAGTTGATGCAATGGTAGGGTACGTCACTGATCAGCCATATGCATTGAAAACAAAGAATATTGAATATAACCTGATACACCCTAGAAGTTATGGTATCGATTTTTATGGCGATACATTATTTACCCGTGAAATTAAGGTTAGTAAAGTCCCCAAAGAAGTCGTTGAATTTCGTAACGCCACACTAAAGGGTTGGAAGTATGCAGTAGACCACCCTAGAGAAACAATTGATTTGATCTTAAATCAGTATAAGTCTGAAAAAAATAGAGGGGAGCTCCAACATGAAGCCAACGAGACAATCAAACTAATTGTTCCTGAACTTGTTGAGATTGGACACATGAACCCTGGGCGATGGCAACATATAGCAAAAACTTTTTCAGACCTGGGCCTAGCACACGGGAAGTTTCTAGATGACGGGTTTATGTTTGCCCCTGAAAAGCAACAAGCAGACCTGACTCTCAAAATCGTCATTCGTATTGCTCTTACCCTATTTTTTGTCGGCGGTGGCTTTATCCTGCTACTGACTTACTTTAATAAGAAATTAAAGCAGGCTGTTAATGAGAAAACAACTCATCTTACCGAGACAAACGAACGCCTTTTATCAAGTACAAAGCAATTATCAGAAAAAGAGGCAGCCCTAAACACTCTGAATCATGAGTTAGAACAGCGTATATCTTACCGAACAGAATCGCTGAACAGGGCAAACACTGAACTCTTTCAAGAAATCAATCATGGAAAGAAACGTGAACTCTCACTTCAATTATTATCTAAGGCAATTGAAAATAGCAGCAGCGCTGTTCTTATTGTCGATAGTCGACAAATCATTAGTTACGCAAGCTCAGCTTTTTTACGATTAATGGGGTTATTAGAGCGTGAACTAACCGATCAACCCATTCATATATTGGAAGGTAAATTATCACTGCCTGTACTGTCCAATACACATTTCCATACTGGCTCACAAAGTACTATACAACATGAGTTAGAGTGCTCGGGGCTCGAAGGAAAAAAATACTGGCTGCAAACAACCATTTCACCTCTATGGACGGAAGACGAAAAAGTATCTCATTTTGTAATGGTTTTTGAAGACGTAACAGACCTTAAGCAACGTAAAGATGAGATGGAAAAAATAGCGCTTTATGATCCACTAACAGGTTTGGAAAATCGTGTGTTATTCCGAATCCGCCTGGAAAAAGCGATTCAACGCGCCACACAAAACAAGGAAAAAACAGCTCTACTCTTCGTTGACGTGGATAATTTCAAAGAGGTTAATGACACGTCAGGGCATGAAGCTGGCGACATTGTTTTGAAGACAATATCAGAGCGTCTAAAAACGCATGTACGAAAGAATGATACCGTCGCTCGCGTTAGTGGCGATGAGTTTACTGTATTGTTAAGTGATATCAATAATTACGATGATGCCAGCAAGGTTACCAATAGTATTATTGAATCATTCCAACACCCTATCCGCCTCAAAAACACTGAAACATTTGTTACTGTCAGTATCGGTATTAGCGTCACACCTGATGATTCGATCAATATGGATGAGCTTATTAAAAATGCTGACCTTGCAATGTATAAAGCGAAAAAGGATGGACGTAATAACTTTCAATTCTTTTGTCAGGACATGAATGTTGAGGTAACCAGAAAAGCAACGATCGAACGAGAACTTAGGGGGGCATTAGAAAACAAGTCTTTCTTTTTGCGATATCAACCAAAGATATTATTTGGTGAAAATAGAATCGTGGGGGCTGAAGCACTTATTCGTTGGCAGTACTCTGATGACACAGTCAAAAATCCTGATGATTTCATTCCCGTTGCAGAAGATACTGGCTTGATCATTCCTATGGGCAGGTGGGTTATAAAGCAGGCTATCAACGATATTAGGTTATTGCTAGATTCATGCATTGAGCGCATAAAAATATCCGTCAATATATCTCCTCGTCAAATTAAAGACAGTAATTTTGTGGTAGAAATACGAGAATTATTTTCAGATATCCCAGAATTCATTCAGTATTTCGAATTTGAAATCACAGAGAATGCTTTCATAGACAATCAATTAGGAAATATCAGTCGACTCAATGAACTTCGAGATATGGGGTTTTCAATTTCTATTGATGACTTTGGCACTGGCTACTCTTCCCTCAGTTACCTAAAACGTTTACCCATTGATACCATAAAAATTGATCGCACTTTTGTTCAGGATTTACCTGGCGATAAAGACAGTGCAGAAATCACCAATGCAGTAATTGCAATGTCTCACAAACTTAATCTTGCGGTTGTTGCAGAAGGTGTGGAAAACCTAGATCAAGCTCGATTTTTGGAAGCTATATCGTGCGATATTGCACAAGGTTTTCATTATGGACAACCCATGAGTCTGGAAAGACTGATGGAAAAATTCTTAACGAATAGTCGATAATATGCTTCCCCCGTCCTTCATTGCTAATCACCTACTCTGCAATTTACAGTAGAAGGTAATAATAGCCAGCCAACAAACCACACGCTAGAATACGGAAAATCAACTTGGAGCAGTTCAATCAGTGAAACAGCAATGTAGAGCCCTATTTTCCTTTATTCTAACGCCCATGGAATCAGGTACCACCCCATACACCTACAAACGCTCCCATAGAGTCGCCTTGTTAATACTAAGTGCACTGTTCACTATTTTAGCCAGTGCTGTCTTCTTTATCGGGCAAGGTGAAGACCCTACTTATCTTATCCCCGTCATATTATTCGGGGGCGTGGGCTTTCTTGGAGTGATTATTGGGTCACTCGGCACTGAACGAGCCGTTGCCAAAATATGGGGGACAAAACCTTGAACAGTGGTCTGTTTCCAGAAGAAGACGTAAATACTGCATATTTTTCACGCGTGGACAGCGATGACGATTTTGGGACATTCTCGTTACACCCGTTTACATTAGAAGACAAAGTCTGGCCGACCGTCGAACATTATTACCAGGCAATGAAATTCGAAGAGCCTAGCTATCAAGAAACTATACGTCTTACTGAAACACCTAAAAAAGCAAGGAAATTAGGGAGGCGTCGCTTCAAACGTTTACGCAAAGACTGGAAAAAAGTAAAGCAACTCTACATGACTCGAGCTGTGTACACAAAGTGTTGCGCGCACCCAAACATCGCTACAAAGTTACTTGCGACAGGTGATACTCGACTCGTTGAAAACAGTCTTTACGACTATTACTGGGGATGTGGACGAGACCGCAGAGGTAAAAACATCTACGGACAAACGCTGATGAATGTACGTAAAAAGCTTGCCGATGAACGCTCCAATTAACACCCTAAGGTCATAAAGTCTTTTGAAAATACCACCTTAAGACATTGGCCTTACCGCACTTGCACCATCAACAGGAATCACTGCACCGGAAATAAAAGCGCCACCACGAGCACATAACAACGTTACGACCCCCTGCATATCCTCAGCCTCACCAAAACGCCCCATAGGGATTCCAACCTTCGAAATATCAAAATCGCCATTTTCATCCCGCCAACCGTCCAACATTCTTGTATCAAACGTACCAGGGGCAATTGCGTTGACGTTAATACCCTGAGAGGTCAATTCACTCGCTAACATTACGGTAAGGTGCTGCAATGCATTTTTAGCCGTAGCGTAACCCCACGAATGCCAAGCACAGTGAGTTAATGCAATATTGCTACTAATGTTAATCACTCTCGCGGGGTCTTTATCTTTTGATGCCTTTTTAAGGGCCGGTAACAACTGACGCGTAAGCTCAAATGCAGCGCTGGTATTCAACTGTAACAGTTGATTAAAACTGTCGTAATCTGATTCTTCCAGTGAACCAACAACATAAACCGCAGCATTGTTTATCAAAATATTTAACGTAGGTACCTGCTCAGTGATGCTAGCTGACAAATCGGTAATACCTTGTTTGTGAGATAATTCAGCAACCAAACCGTGACACGGGCCAATCTCAGACATTTCTGCCGCAGCTTCCGTAACAAAACGATCATCCCTTCCGGTAACCCAAACAGTAGCGCCTGCTCGCAATAGCCCTTCTGCCATCATACGGCCAATACCACGACAACCACCAGTAACTAACGCCGCTTTCCCTTTTAGTGAAAATAACTCCTGCATACCGTCCCCTCAACTCGCGTCTATACAAATACCACCCAACAACCAGCATACAGTGTATACAGAAAAACAGCATATTTCAGATATTCGTCCTAATTTGTCGCTTGCGTTCATTTAGTTTCACTGTTGTAGTTACCTCTCACGTATTCAATGCTACAAATCACTTTATGACACTCAATATTGTTATTTCCATAGATTATTCTCGCGTACTGGCTAATACCATTGGTATTCATGAAGAAACGTTGCCGACCTTTTTATATGGCACCTCGTTATCACCTACCCGATTTTTAGAGAGTGAAGACTATATCAATTGGGAGGATCAACATCAGATCATTCAAAATGCCATTGACCTTTTTGACCAAGAAGGACTTGGGGTTATCGCGGGGCGTTACTACCCTCTTGCGAGTCATGGTGCGATGGGGAATGCCGCTATGTCTAGCCCTACCGTAAAGGAAGCTCTTGATATTTTTTTAAAATATTATGGAATGCGCGCTCAATTCACAAAACTTACCAGTGAGATAAGCGGCAACTCATTTAGAATGATACAAACACTACTTGTAGAAAATGACGCTGTAGGACAGTTTCTTATTGAAGCGCTTATTGTTTCAACAAAACTTTCCTTTGATTTCCTTTCGGGTCGCCAACAAAACGATGTTGAAGTTTATTGTTCCTTTGACAAACCGCGTTACAGTGAACTCTTTGAATCCACCGTACAATGTCCTGTCTACTACAACCAACCACAAACGTTATTTTCATTCCCCTGTACATATTTGGATATGCCAGTAGCCACACGTAATGAAGCAATACGCCAATTTTCTGAACAACAATGTGAATCATTAAGCCGCAGCATACAACAACCCAGCACTTTCTCTGAGAGAATCAGTGAGCTCCTTCGACAACTACCTGGGCGCCAACTTACCCAAGCACAAGCCGCACAGCTACTAAATGTTTCCCCGAGAACATTATTACGACGACTGAAAGAGGAGAACACACGCTACCAATCCCTACATGACGCAGAACAAAAGAAGCTTGCATTACATTACCTAGAGCAACCTAATATAACCCTGGAATTAATAGCAGATTCAATGGGTTACCATGATCCATCAAGTTTTCGACGCGCCTTCAAGCGGTGGTTTGGCGTATCACCTTCAGAATACCGTCTTTAACAGTACAGACAACTAAAATGCACCTTGTCACAAAATGTCCCCCCACAGTCAGAATATCACCTCACATTAGCGTTAATATTCTGACAATCTAACTCTTCAGCGCAACAACATTGCTGTAAAAAGCAAAACCTGAGGAGTACCCGCATGGCAGAGAATACTGTAATAGATGGCAATGACGATGTGGCAGCATTAAAACAACTGAAGAAGAAACCATGGATAGCATGGCCAACCGTCTTATTACAATTGTCGTCTCAAATTGCCATTCTATCAGCATGGTATTGTTGTCTTTTTCACGACATGCCTTTGTGGGTCGGCTGTTCCATTAACATTATTGCCTATTATTTTCTCTTCACGCCTGCTCATGACGCTATGCACCGATCAATTTCCTCAAAAAGCTGGGTAAATGACCTGACCCTATTTTCCCTAATGCTTACTTATGTACCGGGAAATACCGGGAAATTCTTAGGTCTAATGCATATGCAGCATCATCGCTTTGCCAATGATACGCTAGACCCTGACCACCAATTAGTTGCAAACCCACTTAATATTTTCTTTCTTTGGTTCTTTTGGGATTTTCGTTACTTATATATATATTTCAAAAACCAACAACATTACCCGAAATATAACCTTGTACGCATGTTTACAGAACTTATCCTTGGCTTTTCAATTGTTGGGGGTGCGGCATTTTTCTTCCCAACAGAAATACTCATCCTCTGGGTTATACCCACGAGGATTATGGTTTGGTTAGTATGTTTAGTTTTTATGTATTTACCTCACATTCCTCATGACGTTACCCATAAAAATGACCCTTATCGCGCTACATCAATGCGCTTCGGATGGGAGTGGTTATTAACGCCCTTAATGATGTATCAAAATTACCATCTGACTCATCACTTATACCCAACAATCCCTTTCTATAGATACAAAAAAGCATGGCTTGCCCGTAAAACCTTCCATGAAAGTAAAAATCCAGCGATAGTCAGTGCCTTTCGGCTAAATCCAAAACCTAGTACTGAAATGGGAAAATGAAAAAGGCCAGTACTCTTGGAGTACTGGCCTTTTTAAGGGGAAATATCTATTTTATGCCGGCGTTATATTTTTGTTCTTATTATTGTTCTTAATTTTCTCTTACTATTTATTTCTTATTATTTTTAATGTTTTTATTATTATATTTACTTTACTGTTATTACTAGCCTTGTTGTTATTGCATTTCTTATTATTATTTATGTTCTTATTATTGATAGTATTTCATTCAATACATTCTAATTATTTGTTTTTTAATGCCTTTATTGTTATTGGCAGGCTCTTCTCCGCTCTTGTGAGGTAAAAAAGGAAGGAAAAGATGCTAAGACGCCACAAACCTGCTGAAATATAGGGT
>CAJXZM010000230.1 GCA_913063125.1 uncultured Gammaproteobacteria bacterium
GATGTTCGATCTTATTTAAAATATATTTATGACGGCCTTTTAAATAATGCGCTTTATGTTCCTTCCAATTAGATATTTCCAGATTGCTATATGACAAAACCAAATGATAATAACAGCTTACTGCATTACGTTATGATGCCTCATATGGAAATCGATAATCGTGAGCATGAACAACAAATTAAACTAATAGAAAAAGGACTCGACTTAAACCATAGGAATAGTTCAGGTGAAACACCTATCTTCGAATGGGCTAAACAAGGAAACATTGATGCTTTGAAGTTCCTACTCACACAAGATGTGAATCTAAATATTACAAACAACGATGGCGAATGTTTTCTAATCCATTTATACAACTCTCGACATGACCGCTTTACAAACCATGTAGAACCACAAAATAACCTAGAGTTACTCAAAGCGCATGGGTTTTCTTTTCAATCGGTAAATTTACAATCTATTATATCCCTCGCAAACGACAGAAATGATGATGAACTGGTTAGCTGGCTTGTTCGCGCAGGGGCCAGGACAATCCAAAATGAAAAAGACATAGATAGTCTAGATTTCGCTTGAAATTACGTCTACAGCTGACTTTGAGATATTTCGAAGGAATATGGGTGGAAGGCCTATGCCTAACGTTCACAAACACAAGAAGCCTAAGAGGTAAACTAACAGTAAAACGTTACTACCCCAACGACAAATGACAATATTTAGTCAGGGCGCCTCTTACTTCAATATCAAAGGGATCCCCTGCCCTCAGAATCTTGTTTAGGTCTCCAGCCACATTCGCCTGATCTTCTTTTTCTTCCGCCTCGTTATTAGTATAACGAGATGATGCAAAGGCAAGCTTTTTCGCGAACTCTTCAGCCCCTAGAATGTCACGAACGGCTTCTTTAAGACCATCTTCATGCCATAGCGGACGATATTTATAGATATCAAATTCACTTTCTCCGTAGATAAAGCGGCGTACAATAACGCCAACGGCAAGGTCAACAAGATCCATATCCCATCCATAATAACGAAACATTTCCGGTACAACCATTGCGCAATTATATCCACAACAATCAGAAACAACCATGTAATCCAGATAATCACCAAAACTGGATTGCCCAGAAAATGCCATTGCCTCCGCGGCATAGCGGAACCCTCTTACATAACCCGTATCGTAACAGGAATAGGATATACTGGAATCATGCCTTTCATCGACAGCCTGCTTTATGACTGTACCCATTAGCGTCTTAATTGATTCCTGGGATTTCTTGTATTGATTATTCGTTATCGCTTCAAAAAAAACTTTCTGCTTTACAATGACCCCATTCTCGTCGACAAAGTGAAAACAAGGAACATTATTATAAATAACCTGCTGCCGATCATTATTTGTAATATCGTTGAGTACCTCTATTGCAGTAGAACAACTGGAATCACTAATTCCAAAAAATGGAATTGGCATTTCTGATTGCGCCTTTATAATGGCATCCTTCTCCTCCGACGATTCAAAAAGCCTAACAGAATCGCTGAACAAAACACGGGGGGGTCTTTACTTTTATAGCAAAATCTGGAATCAGTTCTGACTGATCATCAATCTCATTTAAATTAATTTCCATCGCCCCGCTTCTATCGATTTCAGAATAGCAACCGTCGACACTACTTAGTATCAAGGTATCGTTTCCAACAACATCCAATGTTATCGTGTTGGAACGTACACCCAATGACTCCGGAAGCCGAAAAGACTGGCAACTATGATTTTCCAGATTAATTCTATTCAACACCCCCGGTTTCGCGAATACCCAGGCCATCTTTTGATCCTCAGATAAAGCCATGGCAGAAATAATACCGACCATATACTCAGCCATATCATACGTTTCTTCAGAAACGCTCTTGAGTAATTCAGTATCAGAAATGTGATCGAGACATTGCCAGCTTTGACTTCGACGTATTTCACAAAGGTTATTCAGTGTTTCTATAACGTCCTCTTCACCTTCATACACAAACCCAGCGATCGCCTTAGCTGAAAGCCAGTGGACAGGGTCATCGAACATCATACAACTTTTTTTGAAATCATAGATTGTCATTGGAAGCCCATAAACAACCTGATCATCCACCGTTTTTTTGGCGAACCTGGCCAAATTGAAAAACGCGACGACACCCTCATGGTTTAAGACAAAGCGGTTTTTATCAGCACTACCTATCGCAGATAAAATATTTCCTTTCCGCTCTGAACCGTCGGTAAGGCTAAACATTGAAAAACCTATTGGACTTAAGAAATCGTTGTTCTTATATAGCTCTTCGTCTATTTCTTCTAACGACAGGTTTTCCCACACGAGCACCTGGTCAGGAGCAATGAAAAGTGGATCGTTTATTCCGTACAACCTCCCTGCCGGATAATAAACTTTCACCGTTTCTCGATCGATATCGTATACAACAAGAACATCACCGGCATCACAATCAAAAGTGGCTACAATTAGGGTTTTGTCAGGGGATATCGCAGCACCGTCGACATGTAACAAATCATTGATTATCGCATCTGATCTATCTGAAATATAAAACCGATCAATTATTTCGCCCGTTACTCCATCAATAATAACAATATCGCCATTATTATTAAGAGCTAGTACCCTATCGTTTGAGATAACGCTAACCAGTTCGATTCTCTGTTTAAAATCAGCGAACCAGGGCCTTTTGTATATTGGGCTTTCCGAACCGGTATTGTGTATTTCAATAAGAAAATCATCAAGAGCATACGCTTTAATGCCGCTTTTAAAACGTATGGCTGAGTTGAAAGGTATAAATGGCATTCGTAACTCCCTGTAAATAACAAATCGCAATAAAGCTCAGTTCCTTACAATATAAGTTTATTGCTTGGATCAAACTCAACATTGGGAGCATTACGTTTAAGCCACTCAGCGGATGCTATCTGTAGCGCTAACAGTGTCTCAGAAGAAGCATTCTCCTGTATTACGGTTACCCGAGAGAAAGACCTGTCGATACCAATCATATTTTCAGGACCAAGCCCAAATGGAGAAGACAACTCAAAAAGCAATAAATATTGACCGGCAAGCTCTCTACTATCAGGAAGAATATTCCATGCATCATCATCACCGTGAATGGCTTTGTTGATTTTTTTTACTAGATCACTATAAGAGACAACATTCACAACCCCCGGCTGCTGCCCAACCCAAGCAGAAAAATTCGCCAACTGTAGAAGGTAGTTAACATCAGATATACCATTCGTACCTGTGTCGGAGGTCAAATCAAACATTAACGCCTTACTCGATGGTCGTACAGTACCCACATAATTACCCGCAAGGTGGACTGTGACCGGATAGGAAAATTCCATCTCATTTTTTAATGTCACCGCTGCATCAGCGATTTCAAGCATTTTGTTGGCGATATTATTTTTCCCAACATGAAACCTCACATCAATAAGAGTGGCCGAACTGTCCGGGTAGTAAAGTCTGTCAACTAGCGTAGGGTCACGCTTGATTATCTCGATTGCTTTTTGAAGGCTCGCATCAGTAGCATTTTGTACATTGGGAATCAGGTCATGTAATTGAAATTCATCATCTATGTAAGAAATTTGTTGATAGTTTGTGACTGAGTCTACTCGCTCACTGTAGGGAAGATTCCACGCACGCTCCGTCAAAAAACCAACGGTACCCAAGGTATCTCGACTCAATACCATTCCATCATCTGGATAGACAAGAAATTGAACATGGCCATAGGGTGAGTTTTTTAACTGATCAACGACATAACCAACCCCATCATTCCGGGAAGGCTCAAGCGCTTCAATTGTAGACTTTATCTCCGAACAACCTGTCAACAGAACTGCTGGCAACAATAAAAATAGATATATACAAGCTCTCATAACACTATCATCCTTGATAACAAAGGGCGGCATTATAACATGCCCCCTTATTAAAATGCATAACCGTCACGAGAAAACATCGAATTTATGCAGCAGAGCATTCAATGTCCGTTGTCTCATATCAGCGCTGTTTAAAACAGCTAAAACTACCTACCTAACCCCTTCAATCTTGCCCTCTCATGGCTAGTCAAATACACTTAAAGGTGAAAAAGGTGACCAGGTATTCAGCGTGTTAATAATGACACTACCGTCCTCTGCTACAACAAACTCAAAGACATTCCATGTTTCATTGGTTCCTTCGCTGGCAGGAGGAACAAATACAGAGGTGCTTCCATTTACGTTAAGCTCAACCCGTGCAGGTGAGTTGGTGATTGTATTTGAAGCGTTCTCAGTAGTGAGTCCCGAGAAATCATGTACTGAATACGTGTAAGTTCCAACCGTCTCGAAACTGAAAATTGTGATAACCTCTGGTCCAAAACTATCTATATCATCTACATCCAGCTGTGTGAATGGAGAAGCGATTAAGCTGCCCTGATTTCCAAAAGACACATGGAAATTTGGCCCTACGAGGTGAGAGTCAAGATCCGATGGGTTTTCACCCCAACTTAACTTAATAGAAACAGCAACTTCACCTACGCTTGTACCACCGATGTTTAGAATCAAACATTCATCCAACTGCTGGTCGAAAGCCGCCATTTCGACTTTAGTCGTATTGGTTCGCTCGCCATTCTTCTCAGCAAATATGAGCGCCGATGCATTGGGTTTTACAGCGACAGAGAAATTACCGAATGTATCTGTTGTGGTGCTAGCTGACCCTGCGTAGTCATCGCCTTCAGAGTTAACCGTGATGTTAGTAAGTCTTGTGCCTGTGATATCCTGGACACAACCATCAACAAAAACTTGGTCATAGAGAAAATCAGCATTCCATGTTGAGAAGTGGCTGACGGTGCCTTCATAGTATGAATCACTTCCATCCTGCACCAAGATCGCGGTGCCTTCTTCGACCCAAAGCCCAGTGACCTTGTTATAAAAATAAAGAGGGATAGCAGTCGGTGGATTACCGGTTTTATCTGCTAAAGGAATACGGATAATCGACGTGGAACTCGAGCCCAGGTTCAGATCGTTGCCACTGGCATCGGTAAATGTAGCCGTGATAGCACCAAAGCTTTCAATCGTTCCTAGGTTGCTGCCAGCAATCGCAGTCAACAACTCACCGGGCATTAGGCTAATGTCTTGAGTAGGATCAATGACGGTCAGGTTAATAGTGACGTCGCCATCTGGCGAACTTCCATCGTTTTTTACCAAGCCATTAGCCGGTATGCTAACGCTTGCGGGTGACCCAGTGTCGATAATCGTTTGCTGAATGCTGGGATCGAAGTTCAGAGTGACATCGATGGGTAACAGTTTTACCGTTAAACGATTAGTTGATGCTAAAGTGGATAGGCTAGTGACTTTTGTATTGTCTGCGAAGCCTGTTCCAGAAATATCCACAAGAATGCGAGGAGAAAAAGCAATATTGTGCAACGTATAAGAACCGTCAGATGCGGTAGTGGTAACTTTTCCACCAACGCTCACTGTTGCGCTTTGGATTCCTTCCCCTGTATCGAAGTTAAGAATGCTTCCGGTTAACGTTCCGGTAAAAACGGATTCTGGTTCTAGCTCTAATTCTAGTTCTTGCTCTAGTTCCGGTTCCGGTGCTGAAGAAGAGCTTCCACCACCGCCGCATGCGGCTAAAGCAAAGCAAAGAATAAATATTAGAAACTTATGTTGATGCATATCGTAATCTCCCTGAAACAATAAGTCGACTCAAGATGAGCCGCGCGGGGATCTTAACGGGTAACGTTATTCTTTGCTAGCTACCGGAACGAGAAAACATAGAATTTATCCCGCAGTGTATACGATATCTTCGGTCTCATCTCAGCACTGTTTAAACAATAGAAACTACCTATCTAACCCCTTCAACCTAGCATTCACTGCCTGATCAGCCATGCGGGTCGTTTCTGGCAAACGGTATTTCGAAGACAACCGTAACACCCAGTCGCAAGCCGTTTCTAATGAAACTCGATGACCCACGGAAACATAAATGGGGTTAATTCCATCTTGCGTTCTAAGAACATTCCCTATTATTTCATCATTATCGATAAGAGGCTCAAAGGAACCCCTTTTTTCACCCGGTACATTAGCTTCACCTAGTAACCTCGATTTACCACATCCAATAGTCGGAATATCAAAAACCACGCCTAAATGACAAGCTAACCCAAAACGACGAGGGTGTGCCAACCCTTGTCCATCACATACAACCAAATCAGGAGTATGCTCCAGTTTTTCGAATGCCTTTATCAACGATGGAAGCTCTCGAAAGGAGAAAAGGCCTGGAACGTATGGGAAAGCAGCTACATCTTCAGCTATTACTGTTTCTACAACGCCAAGGGTTGATGCATCCAGTACCACAACTGCCGCAACTAATTTATCGCTCCCTTTTTCATAAGCAACATCAACACCCGCTACGTATCGAACTTCCTCAAGTTGATCATCAACCTGTACTTTAGATGACAAATCAGATTGCAACTTAAGGGCTGCGTCTTCAGACAATTCCCACGAATGTACATTTTTCGGTATCATTAGTTTACGACCATTTCCATAGCTAAATTCCAGTTTATAATACCACCCTCAACTCACCGTTACAGCGAGAAATTACGTTATCAACGATGTAAATCCCGCAACTGAGTAGCACGCTATAAGAACACCTATGTAGATCGGATAACTATTGGTTCCGATATCTACGGCTATTCCCCCTCGTCAAAAACAACTCAGCACCCGGCTCTTTAACATTACTTTGAAATACATTGGTACTAGTTTAAGATGCCCGCACACCAAGGACACCCACCAAAAAGGAGCTATACCAATGCTAATAGCATTAATCACAGCAACACTAATGATCGTTGGACTATATTTCAGTCCAAAGCTACGGGAATTAACCGACAACAAAATCCTACAATCGACATACCATATCTTAGGAATATTTTTTATCTTGTTCGGACCAATGGCGATAATCTTTCCAATATTTGGCGTTTCTGTCTATGCCGCGTCTTTAACAGGAAAATTCTTTGCAATGCTTGGCATACCAACACTAATTTTTGTTGGCGTGAAAAAAATGCGGTCTCGTAAAGCAGTAACCGCATGAAGAGCACGTTCAGCTAGTAGCATCGAAATAGGCTTCAACACAGCTTACCTTCTGGTCTAGCAACGCTGCCCCCTTGTCACTTTGAGGGAGCAGCCTCTTATTTTGCATTAGCCCTTCGCTCAACTTTGAAACACCGCTGGTTAATGACGCCCCCCAAAGTGTTATACTCACGGCTATTTCCCTAACAATATTTACATGAAGCCAAAGGCCTGCGTTTAATACTGATGAGCGAAACCATTACAATTCCCGGTTACACCGTACACCACATAATAGGTAAAGGCGGCATGGCATCCGTCTACCTTGCTACCCAGGAATCACTGAATCGACAAGTAGCCATCAAGGTTCTTGCTGATTTCGGCGACCCCAATGCTGAAGAGCGCTTCTTCACAGAAGCACGGACTGTTGCTGCGCTAAACCACCCCTATATCATTACCGTTTACGATGTTGCACATTTGGAAGACG
This sequence comes from uncultured Gammaproteobacteria bacterium, assembly GCA_913063125.1. Taxonomy (GTDB): domain Bacteria; phylum Pseudomonadota; class Gammaproteobacteria; order Pseudomonadales; family Ketobacteraceae; genus 42-54-T18. The sequence continues at coordinate 7,506 of CAJXZM010000230.1, forward strand.
GGCGCCCCTACCTTTCTATGGAATACCTGCCCGGTGGCGATTTGGATAGGCTCAAAGGAAAGGCTGTAGGAGTGCGCTACGCGCTTGAACTAATCCGACAAGTAGCCCTGGGGCTAGACTGCGTCCATAAAAAAGGCGTCATTCATCGTGATATCAAACCTGCCAACATTCTATTCAGAGAAGACAATTCTGTAACGTTATCTGACTTTGGCATTGCCAAAGACTTATCCGTTAATACCGAGTTAACGCAAGCAGGTATTTCTGTCGGCAGTCCATCCTACAGTAGCCCCGAGCAGATTTATGGACAACAACTGGATCAACGCTCTGATATTTACAGTTTAGGCGTAATCCTGCTGGAGCTGTTGCTTGGCAGCAACCCCTACAAAGGGGAAAACTATGCCGCGACCGTAGTAAACCATACAGAAAGGCCTATTACAGACTTAACAATGCTTCAGCCCTCGTGCCAGGCACTCCTTAGCAAAATGCTGGCAAAGCAGCCCGAGCAACGTCATCAAACAGCTGCGGATCTTATTAGCGATATTGACGCACTATTAGGTATGGCACCTAGTGACGATGACCAAACAACATTACGCTCAGCACCACGCAGGCTTAAAACAACGAGCGATCACCTCCAATGGCTTAAGAAGCATCAAAGATTAGGTTTGATTTTACTCAGCTTGCTAATAGCCATTCCTGTTTTATTTAAAGCAACCTATAAAAGTGAAACTGATCGCAAAATCGACGCATTGTTAGAACAAGCTGAAACCCACCTGGCTGACAATCAATTGATTAAACCTGAATTCGACAATGCTCGATATTTCTACAATCAGATACTGGCCCTAGAAGCCGAGAATGAAGGTGCCCTTGACGGTTTGGAAGACATCGATGCACAACTGGTTGAGCGTTACCTTAGGCGTGCAGTAGAGCGCTTTGAAGAGACACAATTAAATCGACCTAAAGGGGATAATGCGATCTATTACTATCGCCAAGCACTGTCGATAGAACCCGAGAATGAAGCAGCGCTCACCGGTTTACAAAGAGTAGTCACGGAATACGTTGCGTTGGCAAAAAAGTCTTTCAACCGAAAGGATTATGGAATGGGTTTACGACACGCCCGCATTGGACTTGAGCTAGCGCCAGACAACCAGGAATTGCTTGAACTGAACGAAAAATATAAACACAAGAGCAACGCGCTGAAGCGATTTATTAATAAGGTGTTCAATTAAAACGGGCCCCCAAGATGTAGTAACTCAGACTTGACCTGACATTCTCGATTGCAGGTTTAGTTCAATATCGACAAACCCTCAATTCACCTAAAAAACACCGTCAATTTCCCCGCCTTTAATCAAAATACACTCTCGAGGTTTAGCGTCACTAATGTTTTTTTGACACTTATTGGGAGCCGTTTTACACCTTTCTATTTAGGCAATCACAGTTCGGAAAATTTTTATTGCGTTTTGATACCATTTCGTACAAAAAAGCTACAAAT
>CAJXZM010000231.1 GCA_913063125.1 uncultured Gammaproteobacteria bacterium
CCGCTAAAGCCTGGTTGAACTTACCGTTAGATGAGTTGGCCAATACCTTTTTTTCTGGCAGCTGGGAATTAGGTTCAGATGAGTCTGTTTTCAATATTGAATTTGGGCTCTATGAGGAGACGCCGTCAAAAGTTGATTGGTTTACGGTGAATATTGATATAAGGCACAAGAATCTATCCTATGCTGAAAAGCTGCATGTTGATCATTCTTGTTTCAATAATTTTGTGACAGAGTTAGAGAGTAATGCCTAACAAGAGCAAACAAAACGACCTATGCAAAAACCGCTTCGGCGTTTGTTGTTGGCGTTAGTCACCCCTAGAGTTAAGTGAATATGTCAACAATTGTAAAAGAAAAGATTGAGCATCACGCGGTGATAGTAGATACAAATATTCTTTTTGATCAAGATAAGTCAAATGTAGTCAATCCGGTTTTTGATGAATTTTGGAATGAACATGCAGAGGAGGCTAATTTAGGTTTATATTTGCCGGATGTTGTAATTGGAGAGCTCCTTTTTCAGCAGACCTCTTCGGCATTAAAGACTCTATCTAGGGCTAATGATTCATTTGATCGTTTATCTTCTTTTACAGGTAAGGCGTATTCTCATAGAGTAAACGAGGGGCGTGTAAAAAAAGAAATACGCTCTCGGCTTTATACTTGGGCAAACTCAAAAAAATTTATTGAGTTAGTGACTCCAGTTGAAGAAATTAACTGGAAAAGTATGGTTGACTCTGCGATATGGAGGAAAGCTCCGTTCTCTTATGATCCTAAAAAAGAAGACCAAGAAAAAGGATTTAGAGACGCTCTAATATTAGAAACAGTAGTCGACTATTGTAATTCTGAAATTGAAAGAAAAATTGTATTCATTACAAACGACCAACTTTTGAGAGAAACAACGGAGGAAAGGTTAAAACATGATGATACATTTAGCGCATTTGAATCATTAGATGATTTTGAAGCGTATCTCAGACTTGAAAAGGAAAGTTTAGAGCAGTCATTTATAAAGTCTGTAGTAAGCAAGGCAGCTAAAAAGTTCTTTAAGTATCAGGATGAAAATAGCCTTGTATATAAAATTGATCTTACGGGAATGTTAAATGAAAAATATTCAGATAAATTTAAAAATCCACAAGTTCTAATTCCTGATGATTTCGAAGAAGGTTTCTATTCAGATGGTGAATGGAGACCCGTATCTAGAGCGCTATATTCAATATATGGAAAACCACAATTTCAAAAAATTGTAGGTGAAAACACTTTTATATGGCTCTCAAAAATATTGTACAATTTAGATTATGAAGGAGAATCTGAGTCGGATAATTCTAAATACATCTTTACTCACGAAATATACTTTGATGTTTACTGGAGAACTAATATATCCGTAAATGAGAGATTCACCAAAATGGAATTTATTAACGTGGAATATGTGAAGTCAGGGTTTGAGCCAAAAGATGACTAACAAGAAGCTGCAATCTGACTCCGAGAACTATCACTTTTTGTGCAAAAAAACGCACAAAAAGCGCCAGCTTGCTACGCAGTTGAGCTTGGCGTTATTTCACTAAAATGAAATGTCATCTAACAAGGAGAGTCAAATGAACAAAAGTATTTTGATGGCTGTATTAAGCACAGCAATTACTGGTTGTGCGTCTGTAGATTTTAATAATTCTGACGGAGTGGACGAAGGGTTTTTGTATTATCAGCCTCAACCATTCTTATTAATTGAGAAAAAAGACAAGAACATTGTTAGTAGAATAATATCTATTCCCAATACAGAGAAGCCTAGATGGATTAAGCAAGGTGAAGGTTGGGGTTCCGCTGAAATGAGCTTTGAAATTGAAAATGGAATGGTAAAGTCATTTAATTCAAAATCAGATAACAAAGGTGCAGAAACATTAGCATCCGTTGCTGGATTGGCTACAGCAAAAGCGGCTCTTGATGCTGTAGATGCAAGCATCAAAGTTGCCGAAATTAGTGCTGCAAACATGAACGTTGTGAATATAGTAGGTATTCCAACCCCTACACCAGGTAAGTATTATGAGCTTGGGTTATTTATGGTAAGTTCAACGAAACTCAAGAGTGAAGTGCTGGCATCATTGAAAAAGAGGCCTAATGAGTTTAAAGATGAAATAGACATTGTCGAAAAAAACATAGCTCGTTTAGATGCCAATATCTATATGGAATATAAAGAAAATGATTTAGACCAATTTATAGATGATGTAGAGAAAAAGAGAGAAAAATCCAAATCAATCAGCGACCAATTGAAAATAGTCCAAACCACATTAGATTTCTATGTTAATAATAAAGTTGAAAAGCCGGAATTAATTGCGATTTCATCTAAAGCAAAAAAAACTTTAGATGGCGTAACTGAAAAATTGTCTGCTTTCTCAGAACGTAGTAGTTCTATTGCGGGACTTTATGAAATAGAGTTTATTGATGGGAATTTAAAGTTGACAAAAGTTGTTATTAACTTCTAACCAAATTATCCGTTAGCATTGCTACATGCAGTTGACATAACAAGGCTATGAAATGGCTTTAAATAAGCTGCCATATTTTATTGCTAACGCAAAAAAACGCCAGCTCATTTAAACCATTTATAGCGGCGTTAGGACTCTTATGTCGGAAGATCTTCAGAACCAAATAGATCAAACTATTCGCGAGCTAGAAGAAAAAGCGAGTACTGGTGATTCTGAGGCGCAGAGCGATTTGTTCGTTTTCTTAAATGCCAAGGCGATGGAAGAGTATGATCAATCTATCTTTGATCGAGCAGAGGAAATGTTGATTCGATCGGCGGAGGCTGGGTGGCCTGAGGCAGTAGAGCAAATGAAAATGCAGCCAAAAAGGCACCGTGCATTTGCGGGGAGGCTTCAGCGTAATGCTAAGTCCTAACGAATAAGGATAGATAGCGCGCAGCCGCTATTTATCCGTCTTGTTGGACAAGCCCTGGTCTCAATAGTAGGCGTCATTATTAAGGGAATATATTTTTGGCAGAAAATTTGTCAAAGACCAAATTCTTTTAAAGACATAACTCTTAATCTCTTCTGGTTTCTGGTTTCTGGTTTCTGGTTGGATTTGTTTTCGCCGAAACACCTCTGCTGGATCACCAAAATATAAAGAAATAAGGTCTATTTGTAGCACCTTTACGATTGTTATGCACGCGCCACTCTTGGCATCGCCGCCAATATTAATCAGTCACCGTTCGATCTTGCTTTAGAGCATTACTTCATGACATTTGGATAAATCATGTCGGCACTAAAGGTAAGACTGTTGTTTTATTCTCGACGTGATAACGAAGCCTGAAGTGTATCGGGATTCGTTTTGGCAGAACATGCTCAATGATCAGCTCGTGTTTGCATACGGGACAGGTGATCATTTCTTTTACCACCGGTTTCGTCGGCAACTTGACACGCAACATCAGTTGTAAGCGTTTAAGTGTCTTGTGAGCATTGCCGTGCAAGAACCCATAGTCTCGTACTCTACGAAAACCGCGAGGTAATACATGTTTTAGCAGTCCCCAGATGAAATCCACAGCGACTTGTTTTTTGGTTTCCATTTTCTTGGTTTGACTATCCTGATAACGGAACGTGACCTGGCCCTGTTGGTCGGACAGGATGTCATTTTCGCTGATCACGCCTCGGTATAAATAACGTGATAGATACTTAAGGGCTTTTTCACCGCGACCTACATTGCGAATGTTTGATACCCATTGTTTAGGGATTCCGTAAGGTAAGGGGATAGATTGTTCAAACACCATGCGCAGAAATATACCTCGAAAGACGGTAGCGAGTGAAAATTCGTTGATAATAAAATTCTGCGGAAGCGTTTTCCATGTTTGGTTGTGTCTGTTGGTGGTGATGCCTCCGCCGGGTAAGACAATATGGATGTGAGGGTGATAGCCCTTATCACGCTTGTGCGTGTGTAATACCCCCGTTAGTCCGAATGAAAGACCAAAGTTGTTTTTACCGACGGTCTGTAAGGCTTCAACACTCGCTTTAAACAGCAAGTCATACATTATCCCTTGATGTTGATAGGTAGTTTCACGCATTTCAAAAGGTAGTGTGAAGGTCACCATAAAATAGGTTGTCGGCAACAGTTTCAATTGTTGGCGTTGTAGCCATGCCTCCCCTAAATGGTGTTGACATTGAGGGCAGCTTCTATGACCACACGAAAGCGGCATCATGCGTTGATAAGTGCAGTGATCACAGTGACTGTAAAACTCACCACACTGTGATCGACACGCTAGCATGGCATCGAGAGCGCGACGATGACTTGGAAGTAGTTGCTGTGCATAGCGCTCCATGAGAGGTGATGCGTAGGTTTGGATTAACTGGCTAATTTTCATCGCTAATGCCTCCAGGTTGAGGTATCTCTGGCATCACGATGAGATCAACAAATTGGTTGACGATGGTGTTGTTGTTCTTGTGCAGTGTTTCTGTCAGTTGCGTGTAGATTGCCGTTGTCTTCGGGCTTTCGTGACCCAATAACGCTTGTAAACTACAAAGGTCCATACCATTTTCAATACAATGAGTGGCGAAGCTATGCCTGAGGTTGTGAACGGAACAGTGCTTGTGAATGTTGGCTTCTGCAAGAGCCAATTACATAGATTTTTGCGCACTTCCTTTATCCATTGGAGTGTCGTAGCGTCCAGGTTGCAAGCTAGGGAAGATCCATTTTTTATCGCGATGGGTGCACCAGAATTGTTGAAGTACACGGTAGGTGTTGTCGGGCAAAATGACAAAGCGATCCTTGCAACCTTTGCCCTCGTGAATATGAACGCGCTTGGTTTTGCCATCAATGTCATTGATCTGTAAATACAACGCCTCGGATAATCGAATGCCAAGGGTATAAACCGTGTAAAGGTAGACTTGGTACTGGATGCGATGTACGCAGCGTAGGGTCTGGTTAATTTCGTCAGCTACCAGAATGTCGGGTAAGTGTTTTACTGTAGGAGGCTTGACGAGGTCAATGTAATCCCAATCACGTTCTAATACGAGCGCCCAGTAGTGCATAATGGCATTACGGTCGCACTTGATGGTGCTCCAGGAGTGGGTTTGTATTAGTTGGCTAAAATAAGCCTCAAAGTCAGCCTTTTTGAGGCGCTGGTCGGGGCATTTGTCGCACCATTTCGCCAGACGGCGAATACCACGGGAATAGTTGTCGATGGTCGCTTTGCTGTATCCTTGCAGGACAAGCAAGCGTAGGTACTTGGCATAGTTTGTGTCGTATTTACGTGTTTCGCGTGTATTCATGATGTTTTCCTTGGATGGTTGATTGAGACCCTAAAATAAGGTGTCCAAGGAAAGTGTGAGCTATAATGGTTTTTTTGCCGCAAAGCGGCTTTGTTCAACAAGCAGAGTGACGCCAAAAACAGCGCACCTGCTGCAAGCGTTAGTTTTTTAGAGAGATCGTATGGAAGTCGATAAAGCTTTAGTTCCTTTGTTCATAGAAACTGAAATACCTAAAGGTGTGAAACAAATCGGAAGCGGTGTTTTTCTAGAATTCCAATCTGAGCCTTTCCTGTTTACAGCGGCACATGTCACTGATGAACTTAAGGAAGGAAGATTATTAGTACCTACTGTTAACGGCCTTTGTGAAATTGATGGTTATCTAGCCCACGTTGATCTTCTGCCTGAAATGTTTAGAGAGGATGACACTTTAGATATGGCTTATTACAGGCTGAGCTCTCAATTTGCTAGTGAACTTTGTTTTGACTTTTTTCCGCTTCAAAAAAAGGTAGAGATAATACCTTCGGCTCTTGAGCTTGGAGTAGTTTCAGTTGTGGGCTATCCAGCAAGTAAATCAAAGAGAAAAGGGAAATTGCATCGTTCAGAATTGGCATATTACAGAGGTGTTGCTGCAGAAAAAGAAGTTTATGACCAATATGACCTGTCTCCTGAACATCATGTAATTGTTAAGTTTAATCATAAGAATACGGTCTCACCAATTACAGAGAAAAAGGTAAACTCACCCAGTCCAAGAGGAGTGAGTGGTGGAGCTATGTTTGCTTGGCCTGACGGTCATGAAATTTCAACAGACTGGTCGTTACCTAAATTGGTAGGAATATTTCATACATATAAAAAGAAAGAAGGCTTACTAATTGGCTCGTCAGTAATTTCGTACGCTTCAGCAACAATGTTGGGGAAAATGAAGGGTTATGGTGGAGTTAAATAAAAAACTAACAAGGCCATGCAAGCGGACCGCAACCTGGCGGCGTGACGTGTAGAGAAAGCATGAATCATATATACGGAAATCACGAAATATCGGTAAGGGATGAACCTACCTATTCTCGTAATTCAACAGACAATGCACGCTCATATAAACATGAATATATCCGTAGTGAAAAATACGAGCATATATCAGCACATGGAATCGTAGTAGGCGACATTGATTCCCCGGACTCATCAGCAGTAGTATTAGGAGTTGGCGGTACTACGACGACTAGTGAGAACTCAATTGCCCATAATAACACTACCTTGTATGTTGCAGCTGGTGATGCCGTATTTGCTCTATCTTTCCCGTCACTAAATTTAAAATGGTGTAAGAAAGTCGATTTCGCTACTTGCTTCGGGGTTTATTGGCACCAAGATAAGTCCTGTATCATTACATGGGGCGAGTTAAGCGTAGGGTGTTATGACGAAAATGGCTCCGAAATTTGGAGCACGTCAGGGCCCGATATTTTTACTGAAGGCTTTGAGATTGACAGTGGTTATATAAAATTAACCGACTTCAATAATGAAAAGCATGTAGTCAATCTCGAAACTGGTGAAATATCCTATGCAAACACGTAAGTGCAGCTTGCGGAACTCCGTGAGTAGTCACTTTTTTGGAAAAAATCGCCAACCCACTCCGTCCGAAACTGCAGACGTTAGCCCTTGTTGACTATGAAAGAAGAAAAGTTTCCAGCAAGATTACATATCCTTATTGCACGTGATAATGAAAAGGCCATCGTTATACGGAGAGGGCCTTCAAAATCTACGTGTGTACTTTCCTGGGATAGAAAGAAAAATACATTCGAAGTATCACAGTGGTTTAAGGGACGGATTTATGAAAGAAGATCTGATTTGTCTCCCTCTGGAAAATATTGGATCTATTTTGCCATGAATGGAAAGTGGAATTCTGAAGTGAAAGGCGCATGGACTGCTATTGGTCGAGCACCTTGGCTTAAAGCTATATCTATTTTTGCAAAGGGCGACTGTTGGAATGGCGGAGGCCTTTTCTTAGATGACAAAACATTTTGGCTCAATGATGGCTATGGTCACGAACAGCTATTCAGTTGTAGTGAGGTGAAGAGAGCTGATCCATACAATCTGCCAAATCAGTACGGTGGTGAGTGCCTTAATGTGTATTATAACCGCCTTCAAAGAGATAGTTGGATCTTGAAAATCCGATCAGAGAAAGGAAAGTGGAATTCTGAAACTCTCTTCGAGAAAGAACTCGTTAAGAATTGGCTGCTGCGAAAGATATGTCACGAGCAAGTGGGTTCTCCTAAAGGTAAAGGATGCTACTGGGATGAGCATGAAATTCAAAATAAGAGTGGAAAAACTTTGCCCAAGCCTGATTGGGAATGGGCGGAATGGGTAGATGATTCCATAGTTTATGCCGAGAGCGGGTGTCTTTACAGGATATCGATAAAAAGCTCAGATGAATTGAGCGAACCACAGTTATTGCATGACTTTAATGATTATAAATTCGAAAATAGGCAAGCCCCTTATTAAGGCTGGGGCTAACAACACGCTGCTGTCGGAAAACATTTCCGCTGCGCTCCAAAATTTCCGCAGAGCGCGGCGTTAGGCTAAGGCATCAGTGAGAATCATAGTAATTGTAATAGTATTTTTACTTAGTGCTTGTTCTGGGATTTCAGGTGAAGAAGAGTCTTTAGTTGGGTATTAGGAGTGGGATGTTTCTGATGGCGATTTTGTTGAGTCTGGCTTCTTACATTTACGTGAAGATCGTTCATATTCATATCGAATCGTTTCTAAAAATCCTACTGAAAGAATTGTTCAATAAAAAACAGATTATTTTTGAATGCTGGCGGTTAAAAGATAACGCTGTATGCACCGCTATCGAATGGGGAAGTTGCCACTATAATTGACGAAACATATTTAACCATCAATGCAGGGTTGTCACATGGTGAAATCAATGCAGCCAGAACGAGAAACTAACAAAAGATCCCTAACAAGTGCGTGCTACGGAATGAATAGACCTAAAATAGTCATAGATTTTTTCCGTGGAATCATAGGCATTTTCGCCGCTATGTACAGTAGTAATTTATTCCCTCTATACGCCTATCATCATAGTGTAGGTTGGCCTGGGCCTAAGGGGTATTTTGTAGAGGACTTTACTTATAGTGCATGGCCGATGTTTCTTTGGGGTTTTCTCTTTGTTATTCTCTGTCTAATAATCGGACCAAAAAGAAAAGGTTACTATGTTTTAGTCGTATTATTATTTCTATTCTTAAGCGTTATGGACGATCTTAGAGTTGGAGTATCGATTATTAATGCTATGTTATCTGTTCCTACCCAATATTTCTTTCATGGTGGCATGGTTGGTCTAGGTGTTACTTCGTTATCGTACTACTACATTAACAAAGGCGATGAAGAAAAATCCGCTTAACAAATTTCTTAACCCGACACCGAAAAGCACTGTAGCACTCTGCGGCGCGGGTTAGCATGGCGTTAGGTCTGAACGACCGCTTTTGCTTTTTTTTTGCCTTCCACTTGATTTTTTTCGACTGGCCGCTTTATAAACAGGCTGTGTGAAAACGTAATTCAAGTATAATGCCCTTATTGTTTCTCTAGGGCATTTTATGAAGCGTTTTATTGAAGAAAAAAGTCGGTCACAGAACACATTGTTCCCCGAGTCACTGGATG
>CAJXZM010000232.1 GCA_913063125.1 uncultured Gammaproteobacteria bacterium
AAACATCGGCCAAAAGCCGTGAGGACTTAGGAACAATGACTCAATCACCTACGATCTACACTGATCTAAGCACCGCTCAATTGGTCGAAGAGGCCCTAGAACGTAAAGAAGGCCGTCTATCAGACAACGGTGCCTTCGTTGCCAATACAGGTGTTCGCACCGGACGCTCACCTCTTGATCGTTTTATCGTAGACGAGCCTAGCACTAGCGATTCTATTCATTGGGGTCCTGTTAACCGTAAATTTGACGCTGCTAAATTCGATGCCCTTTGGGACCGTGTTGAAGCACACGTCGCAACTGCCGATAGCTTTATTTCTAATCTTCACGTTGGCGCAGCCGTTGATCACTACATTCCTGTTAAAGTGACCACACAAACAGCATGGCACAACCTTTTTGGTCGTAACCTGTTTATTGAACCAGAACAGTTCAACCCTAAAGACAAAGGGCAATGGCAGATTCTTCACGCCCCAACTTTTGAGTGTGAGCCAGAGCGTGACGGAACGAACAGCGATGGCTGTGTAATTCTTAACTTCGCTGCTCGTAAAGTATTACTTGCTGGCATGCGTTACGCAGGCGAAATGAAGAAAGCGATGTTCTCTGTACAGAACTTCCTTCTTCCTGAAAAATCAGTACTTCCTATGCACTGTGCATCAAACGTTGGCGAAGATGGCGATGTAGCCTTGTTCTTCGGCCTATCTGGCACAGGTAAAACCACACTTTCTGCTGACCCTGAACGTTACCTTATTGGTGATGACGAGCACGGTTGGGCAAAAGACGCCGTATTTAATATCGAGGGCGGCTGTTACGCAAAAACAATCGACCTTAGCCAGAAGAACGAGCCTGTTATCTGGGATGCGATCAAGTTTGGTACCGTTTTAGAGAACGTTGTTATCAACGAAGAAACGCGTACTGCAGACTATAAAGATATATCGTTGACGCAAAACACTCGCGCAGCCTATCCTCTTGAGCACGTTAGCAAGCGTTGTGAAGCCAACCAAGCAGGCGAGCCTGCACACGTTATCTTCTTAACCTGTGACTTAAACGGTGTTATCCCTCCTGTTTCTCGCCTTAACGAAGAAGCAGCGGCTTACCACTTCCTAAGCGGTTACACCGCACTAGTAGGAAGCACCGAGATGGGTTCTGGTGGCGGCATCAAGACGACATTCAGCACATGTTTTGGCGCTCCGTTCTTCCCACGTCCAGCTGGCGTGTACGCAGAACTACTTATTAAGCGAATCAAAGAGTTCGGCAGCAAGGTTTACCTGGTAAACACTGGCTGGACTGGCGGACCACACGGAACAGGAAGTCGTTTTGACATTCCAACTACTCGTGCTGTTATCCGTGGCATCCTTACTGGTGCTCTTGATGATGCAGAAACTCAGCACATCGATATCCTTAACCTAGATGTTCCTCTTGCCGTTGACGGTGTTGAAACTAAGCTGCTTGTTCCTCAGCAGACTTGGGCAGACCAGGAAGCATATGTTGAACGTGCTACTGATCTAGCTAAGCAGTTTACAGCGAACTTTGAAAAGTACGATGTATCTGAAGCAATCAAAAATGCAGGACCTTCTGCGAAGTAACACTTCCAGAAATGTTATGCATAAAAGAGCCGCTCTTATGAGCGGTTTTTTTATGCGTGAGAAAAATAACAACACACCCCCAGAACACAGAAAAAAGACGAGCAGAAAAACAATGAGTGATACCAACCAAACGACGGACGAAACAACAAACAACAGAGACAACCAGTTTGAATCCGCTTTTGGTCACGTTATCTTAGAGCGCTACCCGCTACAAAAAAGAACACCTATGCGGGCCTGGAACGCAGCTGACGAATTGGCGCTTGCGCATTTAAAAGAACATATTAAACCCGAAAAACACCATCGCATCCTTACCATCAACGACAACTGTGGCGCCCTTGCTCTTCCACTACTTAACCTTGTCGTTAACACTCATGTTACCAGCTGGTCAGATTCGGTTTCCAGCCAAAAGGCGATCGAGCGAAATACTGAGCGTAATTTTCAGCAAATAATTACACGCGACGGCCAGCAGAAAGTTCCCACGCTCATACCAAGCACCCAGGAACCTGAGGGCTTCTTTGATGTTGTCATCATTCAAATCCCAAAGACATTATCCCTTTTGGAATACCAGCTGCGAACCTTACGCGACCACCTAACCAACCACAGCATCATCATTGGCTGCGGCATGGTGAAACATTTACAACATTCATTCACAGAACTTTTTGAGCAACTGGTTGGCCCCACTGTCACATCATTAGCAAAAAAGAAAGCTCGGCTTATTTTACCCACATTCAATCCTGATTTAGCGCTTGCGCCAGCACCTAAAACCAATCAATACAGTTTAGAAGAATGGCCTCTTACACTCACTAACCTCAGCAATGTGTTCGCTCAAAGTAAATTGGATATTGGCACCCGCTTTTTCTTACCCAATTTAGGTGCAGACCAACAACATGTACGCACAATTTTTGATTTAGGTTGCGGTAATGGAGCACTCGGCATCGCCGCCAGCCAGACGAATAAAGAAGCACACATTTTATTTTGTGATGACTCTTATCTTGCAGTAAAAAGTGCTGAGCAATCATTCCATGATAACAGCATTAGCAACCCAGCCAGCTTTAAAGCCATGGATTGTTTATCTGACGAGCAGCGAAAAGCAGACCTAATCCTTTGCAACCCTCCCTTTCATCAAAACAATACTGTTGGCACTCATATCGCACTAAGAATGTTTCAACAAGCACAACAACACCTCACTGAGCAGGGTGAGTTACGTGTTGTAGGTAACCGTCACCTGGATTATCGCATCCCCCTTAAAAGGCTGTTTAAAACTGTTAATATATTGGATAGCAATAAGAAGTTCTCAATCTATCAAGCACTAAACTAAGTTAATCGAGTGGATAGTTATGGACGCTAAATTAGCACGACTTAGACAGGCTATCGAACAACTTAGCCCTATTTCAGATGAAGCCTGGCAAGAGATGGCAGGCTTATTTACCCCCCTTTCACTTAACGCCGAACAATATTTTGTCAGTGCAGGACAACAAGCATCCTCCATTGCTTTTATTATTTCTGGCGCGATGCGGGAATATTTTATTACCCTTGAAGGTAAAGAATACAATAAGGCGTTTATTTTTAACGGTGATGCAACAGGGTCCTTATTTGACCTGATCAGTCAACAACCCTCTATCGCATCCATCCAGGCCACAACCCAAACCGAACTTCTTGTAGCCGACTATCAAGCTTTTTCTGCGCTCTATGATCGCTTCCCTTGCTGTCAGCGATTAGGTCGATTACACGCACAACATATGTTTATGTTAAAAGCCCGTCGTGAGTATGAATTTTTAACCCTCGACGCCCTTGCTCGTTACCAATCCTTATTATCTACGCATCCAGACATAGAACAGTATGTCCCTCAATATCATATTGCGAGTTACCTAGGCATCACTCCTGTAGCACTCAGCCGCATCAAGAAACAACACACCCTTAATTCCATCAACACCTCACCTATATAAACCTAGGTTAATGAACCTTCTGACCATTGTGAATATATTGGCTATAACCAACACAACCAGCCAGGAAACCATTAACAATGGATACACATCGATTTTTATACACAACCGCGCTTAGTGCAGGTAGCCTTCTGATTATCATGGTGCTCTACGGCATCAGCACAGGGGTATCGCAGCAAACATTTGAAATCATCCAAACTACATCAAACTACACAGAAGCCTTACTTAACGCTGCCACGCCTCTGCGAATTATCTTAGGCTTAGACAACATTTTTATCGCCCTCTACACCACAACAATCATTTTTCTTGTAATGGCGCTAAAAAACTCACAGAACCTGTTATTGCTAGGCATCGTATTGATAGCAGGTCTCAGTGGAGGGGTGCTCGACTACCTGGAGAACCATCACATACTCACCATGCTCACAGCGGCCGAACTAGGAATACCTCTTGAAAGCGCAGAGATCAAACAACAAATGATTTCTAGCATGTTAAAATGGCACCTTGCCTACTTTGGGTTCTTTCTTGTTGCCTACGTTATTCAGCCACAAAATACCTTAGAGAAACTATTCCGATGGTGCCTGTTTTACATCCAACTTCCTGTAGGTGTTTTCTTTTACGTGACCCCACCATTCCTAAATGGAGAAATCGCTGACTACCTATTCTATCTACGTTACATAAACCTTATTGTCGGATTCTTCTTTTTTGCTTTTATTTTTTATCAACGCTCAAAGCAGCCTTCTATCCTCCCAAATATCCAACCAACGGGATAACCTAAGAGGAATTACGGGGTACACGCAGTGCCCCGAATCAAACGCTCGGCAATCTATTTCTGCTATGAAATTATCGGGCTTAATATAAGGCTCTATTGCTTAACGAATCCTTGCCATCATAGATTCTGGTGGCACCATCTCTCCGGTAACCGGTAAATACACTCTCGCCTCTAAACCACCACCCTCACGATTCCTTAATTCCACCCGCCCGTGGTGCATGTCCACGATACGTTTCACAATGGCCAAACCCAACCCTGAGCCTTGCGTACTTCTTGATTCATCACCCCGTGCAAAAGGCCGAAACAATGCAAGCATTTCCGTTTCGGTTAACCCAGGGCCTCTGTCAGCAACCACGACACAAATCTCTCCGTTCTCCATGCCGCTATATACATCCACTTTACCGCCACCATGTCGAATTGCATTGCCGATTAAATTGCCGAACATGCGTTTTAAGGAGAGACGCTTTAAAGAAATATCAGGAACATCCTGAGTATCAACACTGATATCCGCATCATCCGCTTTAAACTGGCTTACCACTTCGTAAATAACCTCATTAAGATCACCCACATCCGTTGCTTCATCACTTCCATCGCGAATAAAGGCAATAAATTGATCGAGAATATCATCCATGTCCTGAATGTCTCTGATCATACCCTCTTGCAGCTCAACATCATTGACACCCAAAAATTCGGCAGTTAGCCGCATTCTCGTTAGCGGGGTTCGCAAATCATGAGAAATACCTGCCAGTAGCAACGCTCGCTCTCGCGTTGCCTCTTGTAAATTATTACGCATCTGGTTGAAGGCTTGGTTAACAGCGATAATCTCTCGTGGGCCATGATCCATATCCAACGTCATTACCGGCTCACCTCGACCAATACGCCTTGCTGCATCTTCAAGGCGTTTCAATAATCGACTAAACCTCCGCACAAAGATCGCCGCCAACGCAAAAGCCAACGCAGGTATACCAAATACCCAGCTAGATACCAATAAACCGTCATATGGCAAAAAATGATCTAACGGCAAGTGAATCCAAACTCCATCCAGAGCATCATTACTCACCCATAACCCAGGCTTTGGTGAAATGCCTAAGCGTACTTGCGCCCCCTCACCCATAACTTCCTTCATAGGCTCAACGAAGAGGTCAGTCATTACATAGCTAGTTTCATCTGGAACATCACTTTCATCAATGGTGATAAAAACACGGCCATTTTCAGGCTGATCAGCCATGATTCTTTCTATCAAAATCGGTTTATCAATAAGCTCCATGCTGCTCTCAAGCGTCCTCATTTCCAAGGATACAAGCTGTGCGACTTGTTTTACACCGGGGATATAAACATAGTGAAAGGCAAACCATAGGGTGAACGATTGGCTCATGATGACCACAGCCCAAATCAGTAACACCATGCGCCAGAAAGACGATTGCGGCGTAATTTTCAACAACGACGACCTCACTACCTATAAATAAGAACAACAAGAAAGTATCAAAACAAAAAAAGCGGTGATAAGAATATCACCGCCTACAAATTTTAAGGGGTTAAGAAGCCTGACGCTATCAGTATTTCGCTTTAATACATTGCGATTGACCGACTAGCCTTCACCGCCGTCAGGTACAAACACGTAACCTACACCCCAAACTGTCTGAATATATCGCGAATTAGAGGGGTCTTCCTCGATCAATCGACGTAAACGCGATACCTGAACATCAATGCTGCGCTCCATGGCACTCCACTCACGCCCTCGCGCCAAATTCATCAATTTATCCCGTGTTAACGGTTCTCTTGGGTGCTGTACCAAAGCCTTCATGACCGCAAATTCACCGGTAGTCAGAGACATCGACTCGCCATTTTTGGTCAAAGATCGTACTGAAAGGTCCAATATATAAGGGCCAAATTCAACTTTTTCATCTTGCTGGCTCGGTGCTCCTGGTAGCTCTTTCACCTGTCGACGCATAACTGCTTTTATTCGAGCAACTAGCTCACGAGGGTTAAAGGGCTTGGGTAAATAGTCATCTGCTCCTGCATCCAAACCATTGATTCGGTCATTATCATCACCTTTTGCGGTTAACATAATGATCGGCAATGCGTTCTCTTGCTCTCGCATACGACGACAAATTGACAAGCCATCTTCGCCAGGCAGCATCAAATCAAGCACCATCAACGAGTATATCTCACGGCCCAACGCGCGATCCATTTGCTCCGCATCTGCAACCGCCTTCACCAAATAACCTTGCTCTTCCAGAAACCGCTGCAACAATGCGCGCAATCGTGCATCGTCATCCACCACCAGTATTTTAAATTGCTCCTGCGGATCGGGCTTTTTTTGCGCTGCTTCTGTCACAACTTTCTCCAATATCAAAGGGAACTACTCAGGTGTTAACAGACTCTACAATAGCCTGTGTTGGCTCAATTCAAAAATAGCTATAGGGCGCCTTTTGTTACAAGATATGAACACCTGGCTATCACATTGACGCCAAAGGCAAAATTTTGTCGAGACCATTCGCGCTATTGTGTAACTTTTGTTACAAAACGCCCCAATATGAAGCGTATTAGGCTACTATTTACAGGTGTTAGCAAATGCCGCTAACAAACACTAACTACCAAAACTATTACCACTATCGACCGCAATATACTAATGAGCAAACAAAAAGTACTCCCTATTCTTGTCATCATTGTCGTGGCTACCTGCATACTTGCTTTATATTTGTTTAAACCAAGTGCCCGGGCAAAGGAAACACCCAGTAATGCTTGGCGCGTATCTGTGCAAAAAGCCCACTTATCATCGAATACTCCCCAGCTTTCACTGATCGGCCAAGTGGAATCTCCCCGAGAGACTACCTTATCGTCACCCTCCAACGCCTATGTGAATGAAGTATTGGTCGCAGAAGGTAACTTGGTTAAAAAGGGTCAACTGCTGGTAACCTTAGACACCAGCGATGAAAAATTACGCCTGGCACAGCGGGAAGCGGACGTTGCTGATGTAAACGCTCAAATCACAGCAGAAAACAACCGCTTTCAATCAGATATAGAAGCGCTAGCCATCGAAAAAGACCTTTCCAAGCTAGCCAGCAAAGCCAGCACGCGTTATGGAAAATTAGCCAAGCGACAAGTAGGCTCCGATGTCCAGTGGGATGAGTCCAAACAAGCAGAAGGTAAACAATCGCTCAGTTTGATAAACCGTGAGCTAGCTATTCTGGATCACCCCAACCGTATAGCAAGACTCCAAGCGCAATTGGCTCGAGTCAGCGCCCTACGTGATCAATCTGCTCTAGATTTGGCCCGAACCCAAATTACCGCCCCCTTTAATGGTCGCATCACCAAGTTACCTATCTCACCTCAAAACCGACTCCGCACCGGAGATGCCGTTCTCACCTTATACGATACCGACGCTATAGAAATCCGAGCTCAAATCCCGTTGAAATACCTACCTACATTTGAGCTAGCCTTACAGCAACAAAACCTGATTGCGGGAAACTTTACTAACCTCGGGAAAACCGTTCCGATCACCTTGTCACGACTTTCAGGTGCTATTGAAAAAGGCAAAGGCGGGATTGACGGGTTGTTTAGTATTGCAGTAGAGCCTCAATCCCTGCAAGCATCCCCTATCACGATTGGAAGGTCGCTTTCAATCTCACTGGAGCTACCCGCGGTAAACAAAAGTATCATCGTGCCAACCCAAGCAATCTATGGTCAAGATAGAATCTATACCGTTGAAGATGCATTGCTAGTCAGTCACCAGGTAAAGCGCGTCGGAACACAAACTTCCCTCGATGGATCACTTCGATTCCTCATCAACAGTACGAATATTACAGAAGGTGCAGACATCCTTATTACTCAAGTGCCAAATGCGATATCGGGCATGGAAGTGCAAATTACGAATTCAACAAATTTGGAAACAGCGCAACATGCTGAACCCATCCAGCACACCAAGAAAGTTGATCCTCCGTTATGAGCGAGTCATCATCTAGCTCTCGAAGTTTGATTGAAATATTTACGCAACACAAAGTTGCTGCAAATTTATTAATGTTCCTTTTTATTCTCTGTGGGTTATGGGGGCTTAAGAAGCTCAACACTCAATTTTTTCCACAATTTGAATTAGATTACGTCACTGTTAATGTCGCTTGGAGCGGTGCTAGCGCCGAAGATGTGGAACGCTCAGTGACGCTACCCATTGAGCAATCCCTTGACAGCATTACACAGATCAAAACACTAACATCCAGCAGCCGCTCTGGCACCGCAATAATTGTGCTAGAGCTTATTGAAGGCAGTGACATTGAATCCATCGTTAATAGGGTTCGACAGAATATTGAAGTCATCCGAAATTTACCCGCGGATGCGGAACGCCCTCTTGTGCAAAGGGTTGAACGTTTCTCCTCGGTTGCCAAAGTACTTATTACCGGCCCTGATCATTTGGATGAATTAAGTCAGCTCGCAAAACAGTTTGAAAGTGAACTTCTTCAGCTTGGTATAAAGAA
>CAJXZM010000233.1 GCA_913063125.1 uncultured Gammaproteobacteria bacterium
GGGAACACTCCGAATAGGACTGAAAAGTTATACCGGAATTCCTACTAAACTGTGGCCAAATTTCTTGACCACAACACAGCAAATGGTGTTGTTAGATGTATATTGAAAGGTCACTCTATGAAAGTACCATCATTTTATAAGGTTGAAGGAGAATATAATGGAGGCTTCTGAACACCTTTACAAAACAATGGGGCAGCGCGCTGCGCGCGCAGCCATTACTGCCTACTCTATACTTTCATTTGCCATTATTTTAATTGTTGGTGGAATTTACATATTGGTAGAAGCTCAAGATTTTGTTAAAAATGAAAGTGAAGCCTTTGTATCGAAAAGTGACCTGGACGAAGAAGGAGATCTTCTCCTACTAGCCATAAAGCAACTTAGGGTGAACGTCCAGAAAGAAATTCGAAGTAGCTTTAAAACCCCGTCGACACGTCTAGCAAGTATGTTATCTCATTACCATAATCCTACTATAGGGTATATTTCAGATTGCCCTGAACAATTTTGGTTTGCGAATATTATCACTGATGGTGTAAATGTGGATTACTCAACGGTGGCAGCTTTTCCACCGACCGATAAGAATCTCAGCGTATGTTTTAGGGTTGTATTGGATTTGTCTTCAGTTCCTATTAATGAAAAAGACCGGAGACCTTTTTTGAATACCTTGTCCGTTTATTTGGGTTCGCTGGGAGAACGTGAAGATTATGTACAGTCCTTCAAATTAACTTTTGAAAAAAAGGAACGTATCCCTGGAGTTTCGATGGATAAAAATGGTGTTGTTGAGATAAGCGAATCTGCTACCGAAACGGAATTCAAAAAATTAGTAAATATTGTATTAGGGGCGACGTATAGAGGAAATCAAGTGAAAGATAGCTTTTCCAATGCTATCAATAAATACAAGGCATTTCATTCATATTGGAGAAAAAGCCTTGATTCTCAGAAAGGAGGGGCTAAAGCCGGAGTCTCAGAAAATACTGAGACCCGAAAATTCTATCTAATTCAAGTGTCAGTATTAAGGGCAGGTATTGTATTATTGTTGATCTTTTTAGTGAGCATTATAGTACCGCTTTATAGATACAATATTCAGCTATCTGTGTATTACTGGGGCGTTGCAGATTTAGTTGGATTGTCAAAACCTGAACAGGAACCATGGCCTTTTAAAGAAGCCTCAGAGGTGTTGATTCCCCGCTTTGGATTGGGGAAAGAGCCTGCTACTCCTATTGATTCCATAGTTAATCTGGTTAATCGAAAAAACTAGAAATGTGAGATTCAATGCCTAACGAAGTGTTGCTAGGGACAAACCCTCACATCGGTTTGCTTTAGAACAAGGTGTTATTGGTTTCTTGTGATACTTAGTCGATTAGTTTTAGGAAAGATAGATTGTTAAAATGTTGAGTTTTTGTTAATTAAGAAAAACTCGTGATCATTCAAATTTGATCATAAAACAAATGATCACGAGAGGTTTGTTACAAGGTTAACCGATCTGCTAGCTCCTCCGCTAATATCTGTAATTCATCCACCAGGGAGTTTGATGCCATTGATAGGTGGGATTGAATAACATGGGTTTGTTTGCCGAGTTCAGTATTAGAGGTCACTAGTGTTAGTGAAAACAATTTCTCTAATCGAGATTGCATAGCCCAAACGATCTCGCGATCGCTAAGGGGTGATGGTTCAGCATCATGTACTAGTGTTGGCATCTTATCGCTCATTTTATAGTCTCCTTTGGTGTGTCAGAGCAGGGGCTCTGTAAAGGCGACCAATAAGAAATACGATACACACGCCACGTGGGCATCAGAGGGGAACCCTTTCTTGCTTGATGTAAAATATGGGGTCTTTTTTGTTTATCTAATACGTTCAATCCATTGTAGCCAGTGTTATTGTTGGCTTGGGGTGTAGATATAGTTTTTTTCATAGCCTTGTTATCCAATTAAAAATAGAGGAAGACAAGGCCCCGACGCTTCCAGCAGGGACTACGACTATGTTATTGTTCCACCTGCGGGGTCGCGTTCTTGTCGGGACCCTGCCACGCCTTCGGAGTGTTGACGCACTCGCGAAGGCACCTTTCTGCCATGGGGTTAACATTCACTCATGGCATCAGGTTACGTTATTGTGTGTTCCTACTCCAGATGAGCGGGCGGGACACACTGTAACCGCCGACCAGTTTGCACTCCCTCCTATATATCGTCAAGTTCATTTCCTCTTTGTGGGGATCTTCTTTTTTATATTTATATTGACCTAGCCCCTAGTAATTACCGTGATTTGTTAGCTACACTGAGAGGAGGTTAAATGATAGGCGTTTCAGGAATGATTTGCTGCTGTTAATTGATGGAGTGTGCTATGCGTAAACTGGATAATACTCAAGTAAGCGGGAAATCACGTTAGTTTATTTGTGTTAACTGAGTTGTTGTTCGTATATATTTGGGTGAGAGTTAACTATTGGTTACATTTGTGCCAAGTTAGAGCGAAATATCGACAATAAAATTTTGGACTCTTAATATATGGAGATAGGCTGCGCTCGTAGTGTATTTTAGAACATTCGCAACCCACTATTGGTAATTTAAGGATAGTTATGGACTGGAAAATCGCCCTAAAGGTAGGAGGCCCATCAGTAATAGCTGCATGGCTGTTTTACGAACTAATATCCTCTTTTTTAGAAACATCTGAAATATTTAAATCCAGCCTGCTTCTTAATGTATTGCTTTTGGCTATTATTTTTGTTTTTTGCTTATTTATGGGGTTGATCCTGGTTCGGAATAATTCGCCCTCTTTTAAAAAAAATGAAATATCTGAAAATGAAATATCTGAAAATGAAATAACAGATAATAATGTCGGGAAAAACCTTGAATTAGGCGCTGACACCCCTGTCATTAAGAATAACAAAATCAAGAATAACAAAATTGATGGCGACCTGAAGATAGGCTAATCCCCATTATGAGCGACGATGAGATCTACCCGGTGTTAGCTGGGGGTAATGGCACTTACCCGTCTATTGGCGACGGTGCAAAAGTTATTTCAGGTAATGAAATAACTAACAATGATATTGGCGGCGATTTTTTGCTACAGCCCACAATTGTAAAACTGCCATCTTATGATATTGGCGGCGGTGCTGAGGCGCTAAAAACCCTTATATATAATCATGAAAAACTCAAAGAAGACAGCCCGCAATATCTATTTGTCTTAGACGAATTACAAAGTAAAATCAGGGAGGTAGAGTCTAGAAAGGTTATTGGACTTGAAGCCAAACTAACATCCGCTGATCGTACGACTTATCTTGATCAGGCAAGAATTTCTAGTCAAAAAGCTTCGAAAATGATATCAAAATACCAGCATGTGAAAGCCTACCAGATAATTTTTACTCATATACTTAGTCTAACATTGACTCGATTTAACTCTCAAATATTGCCAATGCTAAGAAGCGGGGCTGATGATATAGCAATCAGTTCTGCAATAAATAGCACTATAGTTGAACCGCTTTATCAAGAGGTTATTTTAGCTGGTGGGTTTGTTACCAGTGAGCTTGTTGAAGGAATGTTATATTTTTTAACTGAAAAATGTCACGTGGAGTGGAAGTAATGATTCTTTATCACCCGGCATATGACGTCCACCATTGCACCTATAGGGTTTTGAATATATTAAACTCGGTTGATGGGAAAAAGCTCAAAAAAGAAGCTCTCAAGCTAATTGACTATTATTATGTGTATCCTCATCTGTTAAAAAGAGTTTCCAAGCTACCAAGACCACTTAACTTTCATAAAAAAAAGATTAGTGCAGTCCCAGAACCTTTTGAAATAACACCGAACCCCAAGAGCCTCTATTTTGAGCTAGTTACTACACATGACACCACTCTCGTATCGTTATCTCAGAAATCGCTAATTTCTAGATCTGATGATGAAATAGCGCTAAATGTTGAATTGCTCCCTCAATCTTTAGTCGACGCTTTTGATGCCGATGAGTTTTCTAAGTCTGATTTTTTTCTCATGCTAATAGCTAGCTTTCCAAAGGTTAATCTTAATGGAGTGAATGGGTTTAAATCTAGAAGTGGATTAATGGAGTATAGGTATGGATAAGTCAACTTTGTTTGTTGAACGTTTAATTATATTGAAATCAAATCAAGCTATTTACGATGAAGAATTTCACAAAGGTATAAATGTTATTCGAGGCGATCACTCTGTAGGTAAGACAACTATTTTAGAGATGTTGTTTTATGTTCTCGGCGGAGAAATAAAAGAAAATCAATGGCTATATCCTGCTGACAAGTGTGACGAAATATTTTGTCAACTGAGTCTAAATGAAAAACAATTTACCATTAAACGTGATATCGAAAAGGGAAAAGTACCACCAATATATATTCGATCTGGGTTGTATGAGGAAAACGATACAATTAACAATGACTGGAAAAAGTACGGGTCACGGCGCAGCGAGTCTGGTGACAAAATGTCTTTCTCCCAGCAAATCTTTGAGCTACTTGGCTGGGATAGCCACAAATCGGATGATTACGCCAATCTTACAATGCATCAAATTCTTAGATTCCTCTACGTAGATCAAGAAACAGCATCAACAAAAATATTGCGAGCAGAAGACAGTCAGAGAGGTGACAGCGAAGGTATAAGAACAGCTATTTCTGAATTTTTATTAGGTTTAGATAATCTTGATACACACAAACTACGCCAGCAACTTATTATGGTTGAACGCGAGTATGACAAAATCGCTTCAGACTTACTCGCTATGTACAGAGTGCTCGGAGGAGATTCGTCCTTGACACTAAGCTCGCTTGAATCGTCGATTGTTGCCAATAATGACGAAGTCATTAATCTCAGAAAGAAGCCAAAAGAAATCATTGAGCATGACGAGCTAGATACAATAAGAGCATCAAAATACAATGAAATTGATGGTCAGGTCGATTTGTTCAATCGAAAGATTCTTGCCTTTAAGGAAGATCTAATTTCAACCAATGGCGAGATTGTTGACTGCGAACTATATGATAAATCATTGAAGTTTCGAAAAAAATCCCTTTTGGAATCAAAAGCATCATATGACGCAATAGGGCTAATAAAATACGAGATTTGTCCTTGTTGCTTAGAAAAGGTTTCCGCCTACGAAGAAAATGAATGTCACCTCTGTCACGCGCCTATTGCTGACTCTCATCATGCCAATAATTATATGGAAATACTTACGGAAATTGACTTTCAGATTAACAGCAACAACAAGGTGTTTGATGACTACAAAGAACATAAGACAGGGGTTTCCTCTGCGTTGAAAATTGCAAATTCTCAGCTGTCCGAACTGCAAAGTAAGTTGGCAGAGGTTTCTAAAGTTGTTGATTTAAGTTTGAATTCTGCGTTAGAAGACGCAAATAGAATTGGCTATCTTGAATCTGAAAATAAAAATATTCAAAATAAAATTGAAATAATTAGCGAGCTTGATAAAAATAAAGGTCGAAAAATTATCCTGTCAGCAGAAATAGCCAGACTTAGAGATGAGATTGAGTTAGCAAAGTTATCAAGCAAAGATAGGCGTCAAAAAGTTTACAGTGGGATTTCTGAAAACATTATCCCGATTTTAAGAAAAGACAAGCGCGATAATGGGAAGTCATACGAAGAAGTTTTTGAAGAATCGCTATCAACCGATATCGAAATTGATTTTTCTAAAGATAGAACGCTCATTGATGGCCGTGTAAAATTCTCAGGAAGCTCAAATTACATTAAAAAGAACTCTTTTCAAATATCGGCCTTGCTTGAGTCGCTAGATGACCCAAATTATCGCCTCCCTAGATTTTTAATGCTTGACGCTATAGAGAATGGAGGGATGAAAGCTTTCAGAAGCCATAATTTTCAAAAAGCAATGATTGATTCCTTCAGGGGGAGGGATGACTTTCAGTTGATATTTTGTACATCAATGGTGCTTGAGGAACTTAATAACGATACCTCAGGTGTAGGACCTTATTACGAAGGTAACGTTTTAAATTTAAAATAGCCTGGTATATTTTGTAGAAGATAATGATGTAGCAAGGGGCTGCTGCTGCGACCCAAGTAAACCGAAAAGCATGACGTTATTTTTATTGTATCGAATGGGAGTGCATATGAAATCAAGGAACCTATTTACTCGACATGATCTGATTGCTAGTAATTACACAATTACACCACTTTTAAATGGAAAGTTTTTACATGAATTTTCACCTAGTACTACAGATACGGTTTATCAATTTGAGGCGAATGGTAGCCCTATAATAGATGAGGGAGAAAGGTATAATATTGGCTTCTTTATCGATGATTGTAATCGAAATGTCATTGAGTTATCCGCGCTATCGAAAACATCTGAAATTAGCCCAATGTTTTGTTACGCATATTCTCTACAATTAGCCCGTGAAAGCCACCTTGTAGAAAAAGAAAAAAATGATATTAGGGTTACCCATAATGCTACTGATGGATATTATTGGGGTAAAAAATATGCTTGGAGGATGTTTGGTACAGTCATTTCTGATAATGCATTTTTTAAGTATTTGAAAGAAATAAATCATCCAACAACTCCTTGTGTAACTAATAATCCTGATTTGTCGTATTCAAGTGAGCCTTCAACAGCCTATAAGGAAGATGGCTTAGAAGACGCCATGAGGAATTTAATATCGACAGCGGAGAAGGTTACTCCTGCATACTTTAAATCACCGGTTTACTCAAAGAAGTTTTCTATTAAGGGTATTAAAGCTATAACAGATAAGAAATAAATAAATTGGAATATATCTGTTTTGTAATTGTGCCTAACAGTTGTTTTTCACTTGTTAATGGGGTGCAAAGAATAAGGCTATTTAAATGTAAAGATTTCTTGTTATTAAAAATGGGTTTAAAATACACGGTTTAGATATTAAAAAGCAATTGATAAGTATTCATAGACAGGTTTCAGTCACTTGATGCTTTTACGTGCGACTGAAAAATCTAGTTTTTTGGTCTTTAATACCGGATGATTTGAAAGCCTTGTTATGAATTCTTAGATATCCATTAATGAAAGCTTCGTTGTCAGATATATTGGCAAGTAATATGTCGTAACCTTTGGCTATCTGTTGTTACGTTTCAAATAAGATTTCGTTTTCATAATAAAGTGCGTTCTCCTGTCGATATACCAAGCGATGACAAAGCCAATGCTTATTATCGATAGGAAATTTGCAACCTCTGATGAAAAACCTATTGCTCGTAGCGTGCTAACTATTATTGACAATGCAATTATGAGTGCAATAACACCAAATACAAGCAAACCAATAACGTTTAACCCTCCACCGGAGGTGTACATTGTTACGCCGCAAATGGGACAAATGTGTTGAATTGATCGGATAAATAAAACGTTATTATCGTCTTCGTGCCAAAGTCGAGGTGATACGCTGTTCTTGCACTTTTCGCAATCTACTCTACCGTTTCCATTCGCCATTGTACTTTCCTTAGAGTTTGACCCCTGCTTTTAGTTATCTTGGTATACCACCGACTTATAATAAATATTATATCGTTGTGGTTGAATCTCCTTCAGTCCAATAATAATCCACAAGTTACTACCGCAACCATTACACTGGATATCTATTGTATATGCAGGGAAGCTCTTCTTGATTTCATAGCAAGAATCTCTTTTTAAGATGATTTTCTCATCAATAAAATACTTCGATAATTCGCCTGGAATAGAATCAATATCCTTTATGTTTTTAACGCTATAGTGCTCCATACTTTGGCAGTTCGGACACAACACCTCATATGATTCATCCGTTATGCCCGAGTCTAGACCGTCCCAGATCAAAATATTTCGTTTACCTGAATGACAATAATGCACAACTACAAATCCTCTGCCTTATTTTTTGGCGTAACATTTTTAATAGAGTTATTGGTTTTTAACTTGTTGATGTTTTTTGGGAGTTCATACTGAGTTCCCATACCCTTTTCACCGAACCAAGGTATAGCTGGGCCGGCATCTACTTCCAAAGGTGTTGTTAGTTCATATGCGCTATAAGGTTTGTTTTTAGTGTCCGAAGGTAACGCTCTGCTTGCAAAGGAGGAGCCTTCCGGTGATACAAATCCACCAAAATCTTTAAATTCACCGTTACTATCGTTAAACCCACCAAATCTATCAATTTTGGTTCCAGGAGATAAGGTCTCTTTTTTAATTGTAGCAAACCCTCTGTTAGGTGGCCATGAACCAGGGCCTAGTAGCTGCTCTAGTTCTGGCCAACTTTGATTTTTCCAAAGCTGATAACCTTCTGATGCTTGAGTTGGGCTATTAAAAACACCCTTAGATCGTTTCTGAAATGCATTCCAAGTATTTTCTTTACAGCTCAGTCCTAACGGGTCAATCCACCCCGTCGGGTTCGGCGCATACTCATAATTATTCGTACCACCTAACAACCCAATCGGATCAACCGTCGTAAACCGCGCCGTCCCCGGATCATAGTACCGGTGCCGATTATAATGCAGCCCGGACTCTTCATCAAAATACTGGCCCTGAAACCGAAGATTATTCTCAATATAATCCACATCTTTCAGAGCTAGATTTCCATAAGCTTTATACTGTGCAGACCAAACAATACCACCTTTGTGGTTTGTCATCTCTTGCGGTGTGCCTAGCTGATCCAGATGGTAGTGGTAAATCTGCCCATCTTGAATCTGTGCGAGTGGTCTAAAGCTTTCTGGCTCGTATAGGTACAGTTTTTCGCTATGGTTGCGTGTTTCTGACAATAACACATCACCATTCCAGAGGAAAAGTGTTGTGCCAAAGG
>CAJXZM010000234.1 GCA_913063125.1 uncultured Gammaproteobacteria bacterium
TTTCTATCTCGATTAAGTACGCCTCTATTGGAGCGCTTAGATTTGAGTGCGGGTGGTGATTGTAAAGGGTTAGATTTTGGTTGTGGTCCTGGCCCAACCTTATCGTTAATGTTGAAAGAAAAAGGGATAGCTATGGCGTTATACGACCCTTTTTATTTTAATGATAAAACTGCACTGGATGAGGTCTATGATGTTATTTGTTCTACTGAAGTTGTAGAGCATCTAAATGACCCCAAAAAAGAGTTCGCTCTGCTTTTTTCAATGCTTAAATCGGGAGGGTGGTTGGGTCTAATGACAAAGATGGTTAAGGATCAGCAGGCGTTTAGTCGTTGGCACTATATTAACGACCGGACGCATATTTGCTTTTATAGTCGTACTACGTTTGAGTTTATTGCTGAGCGGGTTGGGGCTAATGTTACTTTTGTCGGAAATGACGTGATATTGCTGCAAAAGAATTAGCTTAAAAGTAAGGTGGGTTGACTTGTTTTCTGCCTAGAGGCGGGGGTTGGTATTTAGTAATTGGCTATGAGAGAATGTCCGCGCTGCGCCAGGGTAGGTTTAGATACAGCTGTACGGGGTCGTTCATTTCTTTGGCTTAATCGTGTAGGACACACTTTTAATAGTGACGTAAGGGAGCATGCTGATGCTCAGATGTTGAATTGGTTCGATAAGCATTTGCGAAATATCGACATACCCTTGTTTTGTAGCGAATGTAATATACCTGTACCTGAAGATATTTCTTGTACCGATCCTGAAGAATAACTTTCAAACAAGGCACTCTTTTATAGTGCGGCCTCGTTGTATTAATAAAGTAGTAAAATGAATATTAGCCAAAAAATTGAATCGATAATTAGGTCCCCCAAACAATCAATATTGCTGATATTGATTGTTATTGTTCTAACGCATCTTCCTACTAGCTTCGGTAGTTTTATTGCTGATGATTATATGCAATGGGCTATGCTGGAAGGTTCCAATGAGCTAGCTTCGCTTGGTTTCAGCAAAGCTGGCTCTGACAAAGCATTGGAAGATAAGCTGTTAGATGGCTTTCATTTTTTTGACCCTGATGCAGGAACAAACGAGGCGTATCGGGATTATGGAAACTTGCCTTGGTGGTCAAGCAATAATGCATCTATGGTGCCTTTTCGTCCTTTAGCGGCACTGTCACATTGGATTGATTATTCTCTTTTTGGGAAGGCACTGGAGTTTCACCGACTACATAGCCTTTTATATTTTCTGCTTCTTGGCGTTGTAGTGTATTCACTCTATAAGAAAACAAGTACAAAGCATACAGTTGCAGTACTTGCAGTTTTACTTTTAGTTGTGGATTTTAGTCTAACAAAAAGTTTTAACTGGGTAATCGCTAGAAACTCCTATATGGCGTGCGCAATAGGCGTTCTTAGTATTTCTTCCTATATTAGGTGGCGTTGCCATGGGAGAAATCTGGATCTTTTCTTGTCACTTTTTTTGTTAGGAGCTGCTGTTTTAACGGCAGAGGCGGCAATTTCAGCAATTGCGTATATGGGAGCATATACATTATGCATGGAAGAGCGGGGTTCAATCATAAAAAAAATCCCGCCCCTGATACCTTTTGTTGTACTCATAGTGTTGTGGCGAGTTTTATATAGCAGTGCGGGATTCGGGTCTAATGATATTGGGCAGTATGTAGACCCTGGGCGGTCTCCTGTGGCATTTTTAATCAATTTTCTAGAGGTGTTTCCTCTTATTTGCATTAGCTTAATCACCGGTGTTGATAGTCTTGTTATTATGGTACACCCAGAAAAACGCTGGATTATTTCAGTGGTAGGGTGGGGGATTTCGTTAGGTTGTACATTTCTTATTTGGCCAATATTAAAGACAAATCGTAGCGCCAGGTTTATG
Organism: uncultured Gammaproteobacteria bacterium; assembly: GCA_913063125.1. Lineage (GTDB taxonomy): Bacteria > Pseudomonadota > Gammaproteobacteria > Pseudomonadales > Ketobacteraceae > 42-54-T18. The sequence continues at coordinate 1,879 of CAJXZM010000234.1, forward strand.
TTTGTGGGGTCCATTGTCGCTGCTATTCCTGGAACTGCGTTAATTAATGGAGAGAGTAGGACTGTAACGTTTAGTTCTATTGGTTTTTTCTATTTGTTGGCTCTCTGGCTAGTTACATTGTATGGAAATAAGTCATCCTTTATTAGCCGGTGGGGGTTTAGGTCGATCGTTTCGTGGCACTTAGTACTACCTGCCATACTTGCTGTGATATTAACATCTAACGTAAGTGGGTTTAGCCAGCAGTCAAAACAATATGAAAGTATACCGGTTGATGTTAAAACCAGTGAGTATGAACTTGTTGTTGTTAACGACTCTAGTGCGATGTTTTACTATCTGCCTTTTGAGTGGGCTTTTAGAGGGTTTAAATTACCGGCAAAACTGAATATTCTAACGCCCGGGTTAAATACTGTTGATATTACGAGAGAGTCAGAGCGACTTTTCACAATATCGACACCAGCGGGGATGCCTATTAACCATAAGTCTAATATAAGTTCACTCAGTGGTGATGAACCGGTATTTAGCGCTATTTATAGCGGATTGTTTGCACTTGGTTTTTTTACTACGCCTGAGCAGTCGCCTGATAAAGGCGAAGTCATCCTCAATTCTGATATGAAAATTACTATAGTGGAAGTCAATGAAATAGGCCCAACGAAAATCACCATTGAATTCATTGGCAGGACTTCTCCAGATAAAAAAGTGTGGCAGCGGTTTGATTGGTCGGAATATAAATATAAACTAATGTTGCCGTTGAGCATAAACGAAACCAGGCGAATTGTTGGCCCGCTGGATAAAATTTGATTGAAATGTTAATGTGGTGTCGTTGTAAAGTACAAGAAAAATCAAGTTCAGTAGCCCCGACCCGGTCTACTGAGCTCTATCGTTGTTAATTTTAGATAGTGCCAGTACGATTTTCGAATATGCAGTAGCGGTAATTGACCGTCAATTTTTATATAGATACCATTGCCCACAAAATAATAACAATAAAAGAGTGTTGTATATGTCCTCCAAAATAATGAAAATCACGCTACTTACTTTATTTCTGAGCCTACAGGGTTGTACGACCTGCGATATTGCCAACCTGTTTGGCAACGATATTTGTAACATTGCTGCTATTGAACAGGTCAGCGAACGTCAAAGCGCTTGATTTTACTTCGCGTCCACTCAGCCTCCAATCGTATATTGACCACCCCCCCCCCTTGTTATTGCTGTGAACGTTGTACAGTGCACAGTTAAATGTCGTGGATAGTAATGAGAGACTTGTCAAAATTACTTGGCCTTCTGAATCAATGTTTTCAACTCTAGAATCTGTTGATGAAGGTCTTCAATGGTTATTTTACCTTCCAGTGCTTCTCTTTCTTCACGTTCTTTTGTGTGTTCCTCTTCCATCACGCTAACAATAATGCCGATAACCATATTTAAAAAGGCGAAGGTTGTCAGAAAGATAAAACTTAAGAAATATATCCAGCTAAGTGGATAAACTTCCATTGTCTCATACATAACATCAGTCCAGTCTTCAAAAGTCATTACCCGGAATAAAGTCAGCATTGCAATGGAAATGTCTCCCCACAATATAGTATTGATTGACGCAAAAATAGTACTGCCGATGGCTGCATAAATATAGAAGATGATAAACATTAGCAATATCACATAACCCAGTTGTGGCATCGCTTTTAATAAAGAATTGAGCAATAAACGTAGCTCGGGGATGATGGATATCATTCGTAAGACGCGGAATATTCTGATCAGACGCCCCACAAGCGCCATCTCGCTGCCTTCAATAGGGATTAAACTCACTATAACGACAAGTGAATCAAAGATGTTCCAGCCACTCTTGAAAAAGTTTTTCTTAACCTCTTCTCCAATGAATCGTACGGTGATTTCGAATAGAAAAACAACGGTGATTAAGATATCAAGCCATCGAATAGCAATAAGCGCTTCTTTTGGCATGTTATAAGTTTTGGCGCCGACCATTAGCGCCGAGAAAATAATGACCGTCACCACAAATAGTTCAAAGATGCGGTTACTGCGAAGGTTTTCAAAATGTAGTTGCAAAGAGGTCTTGTTCACAATGCGGCTCTCAATACTGTGCAAATTAGAGTATAAAATGAGCCGCTATTTTAATGATCAGGCGGTAGCTTTCAAGTGAAACGTTGTTATTGCATTAGCGGAAAGGCAATTACATGCGAATGGCTTTTTGTTCACCCATGCCGATAAACGCGTCAAAAATCACTTTTTCTCCCGTTTGATCTAGGATATGGCCCGAAAGCTTGCCGGTGGGGCCATGGTAATCAACCAAAGATACCCCAATCTTGATTTTTAAGGGTACGTCCGCAAGGGGGGTAAAGGTTAGGTCTACTTGATTGTGCCGATCTTTGATGATCCAGGTTTGATCCACACCATTAGGTCTGTCGATTGAAACAGGAGGCAAGGGGTGCATTTTGCCGTTAAGCCATAAACAATTTTCGTTATATTTGTTAGGGTTCTGGATTTGATTATCAGTGAGGTTGAAACCCTGTAAAACACCTGTGGATGAATAACCTAGCGCTGTTACCCAATCATATTTCATTTCTAATGGATAAAAGCCCTTATGATCATCAATGATGATGCACCCTTGTAATGGGTTGATTGGGCTGGATTGCTCATTGACGCTTATCGTGCCTTCTGCAGCCATCAATGCCTTGTGAGAATAGAGGGGGCGGTTGTTATCAAATGGTTGAACAATAACAATGGGCTCTGTAACCGCGTGAGCGAGCAGGTTTCCGGCTAAGTCGGGGCAACCCTTAAAGTCCTTTGCTTGAAATGAAAGGTGAATTTTGTCGTTGGCAAGGTCGTTACGAATATCGATGGATAGGTTCTTGTGATGGTAATAGCAATGGGAGTTATGTAAGCCAGAGGGCACATTGAGCTTCCAGAATGGAACCTTATGCTCGTAGCGATACATTTTTCGTTCTTGTTTGTTAAACGCCATGATAATGGCTGTACCTAAGGTTTTTGTGTTGTAAACGGCCAAACACATAAACCAATGCTCATCGCTAAATTGTATTGCCTGCCATTCTTTGAGACGTAAGTTGTTCAGCCGTTTTGGTGCCGGTATACCTAATGGGTTTCGGGTGTCGAGAAGGTTAACGTTTTGTATGGCTGAGTTAAACGTTCCCATATTACAGATGCCATTAGATACAGCGTCAATGGGAGCGGTGGTAACGGGGCGAGAATAAGTCATTGTTAGCCTTCGGTTTGGATGTTGTTTTAATTACAGGTTATTGTGCCTGCTTTCTGCAATTTGACAACATAGAATATCTATCGTATAGATAAGTTAAACTTATTCATGGTGTTGTAAGCAACGCGTTACTAAATGGCTAAAGATATGTCTGTAATCACAACCACATCTCAATCGTTGCCTTCTATTCAATGGCTGTTGCCATTTGAGGCTGCTGCACGGCATTTAAGTTTTAAGCGAGCGGCAGAGGAATTGCACGTAACGCCACCGGCGGTAAGCCAACAGATTAAAGCATTGGAGCTTCATCTAGGTATGGCGTTATTCGAGCGAAAAACGCGTGCTTTATCATTAACCGCTGCTGGCGCTGAATTTTACAAAACAGCTCAGCGAGTATTGGACGTATATGATGCAGGCTGTCATACCCTCTATCGGCAATACAAACAGGGAGCGTTTTATGTTGCGACAGAACCCTATATTGCCCACACCTTACTGATTCCTAATTTAATGTCTTTTCGGGAACTATCAGAAATGACACCTTCAACTCCAGCATCGAAAAGTACTTTGTTAGGTGGTTGTGAGCTGCGTGTTGAGACACGTTTGACGATGGCTGGAATGAGTTTGGATGATATGGATGCCGGTATTCGTTTTGGCCGAGGAGACTGGGCAGATATGGAGGCTTTCCCCTTGGCGGACGTTACGATGGTTCCAGTAGGCAGCAAGTCATACTTTGATCAGCATCGAGCCGCAGGGTTGGAAGATTTTAACCAACATTGTTTTTTCTACCCCAGCACTCAGAAAGTAGTGCTGGAACCTTTTTTAGATGCGTTAGAGAAAAGGGGGGTTGCCCCAAAAGAGGTGATTCCCTGTGAGTCCTATCTGGATGCAATGACTGCCGCTAGTGAAGGTTTAGGGATTACGGTAGCGTTGTTGCCATACGCAAATCGATGGATTAACGAAGGGAAATTGATAATGCCATTTGATATGCGTTGGCGTACGGATGCAAAGTTTTGGGTTGTTTATCGTAAGCAATATCGTGATAAGGATAAGATGCATTTTTTTTGCAACTGGTTAAGTGAAATTGTTGAAGGGTTGGGAGGTTAATTGACACTTTAATGTAGACATCCGACATCCGACCTCTATATAGTGAGGCCTTAGATTACCTATGCTCGAATTATCCGATGGCATTAACAGTATTATTCGATTTTACGAGCTCCTGCAGGTAGGCTATAGATAAAAGAGGTGCGAACCCTTTTAGGTAGTATTTCATTTCAAAAAGACAAATATTCGCTGCAGCGTTTATTTCTTTCTGATAGGGAGACCCCTGCAAAAAATCCAATTTATTTTGAATAATCGTAGCCAATAATGATGAAGGCTCATAACAACGGATTTCTAATGCGACATGCTATTTATCTTTTTCTGACGTTGACAGCCTTCTGGTTGCTTAATTCAGGTCATTTTTCCGCCCTCATGTTATCGCTTGGCCTAGGGTCCATTCTGCTTGTTTTGTTCATCGCGCATCGGATGGATGTGGTTGATCACGAATCTCAGCTAGTGCACCTTTCACCAAAGCTACCCAGTTACTTTTTCTGGCTTCTCAAGGAGCTTATTCTCGCCAATATTTCTGTAGTAAAGCACATTTGGCTAGGCAACCATTCTATATCCCCCGCCTTAACGACCGTTAAAGCGAGTCAGAAAACGGATGTTGGCAAGGTTATTTATGCTAACTCCATTACCCTAACACCCGGAACAATCACGGTGGATCTAGTCGGAGACAGAATTACGGTTCACGCTTTGTCGCAAGATAATATTCAAGCCCTAGAAACCGGTGAAATGGATCGCAGGGTATCCCAGGTGGTAAATTAATGTTAATCGGGGCAACACTAGCCATTCTTGTTGTTATGATTTTGGCAATCATACGCGGAATCATAGGGCCAACGCTTTATGACCGTATTTTAGCGGTCAATATGTTTGGCACCAAAACGGTACTTTTGATCGCGTTATTAGGTTTTGTCATGGGCCGCCCAGAATTTCTTGATATTGCTATAGTATATGCTCTTATCAATTTTATTACTGTGGTGGGTGTATTGCGTTATTCAGATAGCTTCGCCTTTAAGCAGCCTGCTGAAAAGAAACAGCCGGAGGAGTCATAATGGACGTTGCTATCGAAATCATGAGTGCAATATGCTTATTGATTGGAAGCTTTTTATGTATTTCTGGGGGTGTAGGGATCTTACGATTCCCTGATTTCTATACGCGAATGCATGCTGTTGGAGTCACCGATACGTTGGGTGCCGGTATGATTTTAATAGGGCTAATGCTCCAGAGCCAAGACATCCTAATTATCGCAAAGCTGGTTATGGTTCTTCTGATGACGCTATTTATCAATCCAACAGCAAGCCATGCATTAGCTAAAGCAGCAATCCACAACGGCCTCAAGCCTGTGCTTGGCAACAAAGAATGTAATCACACGGAGTCCGAATCATCGAGTCGCTAATTAACATCGTTTTATTGACTTTCCTTGTTGGTATTGCCATTGCCATTGTTTGGATGAAAGATCTGATCGCAGTGGTTATGTTGGCGGGCATTTACGGACTGCTGTCCGCCTGCTTTTTTGTTGCTATGGATGCTGTGGACGTAGCATTTACAGAAGCATCGGTGGGTGCCGGTATATCCACCTTACTCATGTTAGTAGCGATAAGCATGACTGGGCGCTCCGAGCAAGCAGAGCGACATAAACCCGCGCTGGCATTTTTTGTGGTCCTCATTACCGGCGGTCTATTGATCTATGGCACCATAGATATGCCCTATGTTGGCGCTGTGGATGCACCTATTCAAGTTCATGTTGCCCCTCGATATATTAACGATTCAATGCAAGAGGTTGGCGTACCGAATATAGTAACCTCTGTGCTCGCGAGCTATAGAGGGTTCGATACTTTTGGTGAGGCCGTTGTTATTTTTACTGCAGGTATTGGGGTGCTGACACTTCTGCCCGCGGTACGCAGCCGCAAGGATGATGATGCAATTGAATCACTTAATGAGTCAATGCATGAACAGCACATGATTGTGCGCATTGTTGCAAAAATGCTGATCCCCTTTATTTTGTTATTTGCGCTCTATGTTCAGTTTCATGGGGATTTCGGCCCTGGGGGTGGTTTTCAGGCAGGAGTAATCTTTGCTGCAGCCATAATCTTGTATGCAATATTGTTCGGTTTGGACGCAGCACGCCGAGCAATCAATCAAACTTTTATTCAATTCGTTGCCGCATTTGGCGTTTTATTGTATGGCAGTGTTGGCGTAGTATCTCTGTTGAATGGGGGGCATTTCCTAGATTACAGTGTGTTATTAGCCGACCCCATAGCGGGTCAACACTTGGGTATTCTATTGATCGAATTGGGTGTGGGCTGTACTGTCACATCGGTCATGGTTATCATCTTTTTCCACTTTGCAGGTCGCAAAGAGGACAAGCAAAACATAAAAGAAGGGGAGGCACGTTAATGGTGATAGGGCTTTATAATTATTGGATTGTGGTTGTGTTAATGATGATAGGTTTTTACATCGTTATAGCTCACGGCAACCTGATAAAGAAAATCGTTGGTCTGACCATATTCCAAACCTCGGTTTTTATTTTCTATATCAGTAT
>CAJXZM010000235.1 GCA_913063125.1 uncultured Gammaproteobacteria bacterium
ATAGCTTTTAAAATGGGGGCAGAAAGGCCTAAGGAATCAAAGCTCATGGAGGTATCTCTTGGTTAACAGCGGGCACGTCTAGTCGGCGGGGCGTGCATCTTACAGGATAATGTGTTTAAGAACCATACTGAATACAATTTCATGATCGTTGATTCTTCGCGTAATTCGTTGAGCGTGGTATTGAAACAGACGGTTTAGATATTGTTGTTGTCCATTGAAATGATGTGGAAAAAGTAATTGGCGAACGTTTTTACTGATTTATTATCCTTATGGGCAGCTGCAACTTATTGTTATAAAAAGGGTTTATTTGGAGCGTTTTTTGATTGTAATTGACATTGACTACATGCTAAACCGGTATATAATTCAATTAGCTTGAAAGTACGTCTTATATTTATATTTACCGCTTCGATGTCAGTTTAGTCCTCGTCCTGTTTTCTATAAGTAATGGCAGCACTTCCAGCCAAAAACGGCCTTAAAAAGGCTTCTTATTACTCTTAAAAATAGGTATGCGCAATGTCTACTACTACTGGTACTGTAAAGTGGTTTAATGAATCTAAAGGTTTTGGTTTTATCGAGCAAGAATCTGGTCCTGATGTGTTTGCACACTTCAGCGCTATCAGCGGAGATGGCTTCAAAACGTTGGCTGAAGGTCAGAAAGTTGAATTTACTGTTACTCAGGGTCAGAAAGGTCCTCAGGCAGAGAACATCGTTGCAGTCTAATTTAGCCTAGCTGATATAGATACAACGCTGAAAAAAGGGTGGACCGTAAGGGTGCCACCCTTTTTTTTTGCTAAAGCGTAGAGGCCAAGCTAGTTAACACTAGCGACACAAGCATCGACTGTTGGGTGACCCCCATTTTTACAAACATGGATCGTAAATGGGCTCGTACAGTGTTCTTTTTAATGGTTAACTCATCGGCAACTTCATCTGTGGTATGGCCTTCTGCAAGTAAAATAGCAATAGTGGCTTCAGACATAGTGAGTTGGTACAAATTCATTAATGTTCGTACTGATATTTCTAAGTTGCGCTCGGGGTCTTGAATTAACACGGTCAAATAAGGGGTGACGTCGGATTCGTCATGGCTGTCCACAGAGATGGGCTTTATCATGATTTGGTAGTCTGCTTTTCCGCTATCACGAGGTACTGCCAGCGCATTGATCGGGCCGCGTTGCTTTTTGTTTATTGCTGTTAAGGCCTCAGTGACGTATTTGTTAAACTTGTCGTTGAGGGAGCTATTATTCATTTTGATTTGATTCTTAGCCTGCAGCAGACCGTCAGTGTCATGCAGGTATTTATCCGCGGTAGCATTCGACTGTAAAATACTGCCATTTTTATCCAGAGTGATGATGCCGATAGAGCGTTTTGATATGGAATCCGCATAAATTTGGCGTTCAGAGTCCAGCTGTCGTAATTGAATGCCAAGGGTAACTGACTGTTCAAAGTGTGGTATTAGAAGGCGGAAAAAGTCTTTTTCATCTTTGGTGAAGTCCCCTTGCGTCTCTTCGCGCGTAAAACGTACGGAAATGCGGGAGTTTTTCTCGTATAGCCAATCAATACCTGCAACGTAATCAATGTTATAAGGTTTAAGGAAGAGGTGGTAATAGTCACTCTTTAACAGTTGTGTTCGGGGTGTTTGGTCGCTGAGGGTTACTAGTTCACCTGGGGGTAAATTTACTAAAGGATCTTGCGCATACAGGCTGGCGTAACCACCGGCCTCAGTATCCATAATGGCTATATCTGCCTCATCACCGCTGGTATAAATTAAACCGGGGTCCGTTGCCGTGGGCTGGCGTACGATCATGGTGGCGTGCTGGAGGTTCATTAGGTGACGGATTTGAGTTAAGAATTGCCTGCTAGTAGATGCGGCGGTGGTTGCCGACCCATACAGAGCGTATAACAAATGGGATAACGCCTGGTTATCGATTGATAATGACATCGACGAATTTCACCTAAAGTCAGTAAGAAAAGGGCGTGCTTATAGCTAAAACTAATACCATAATCGAGTATGCTAAAAATAGTACTCTAAAATCAGCTTGTTATGAAGGGTTACAAATGTTTTCGTAATAGAAGGGAGAGAAAATGATAGGTATTGGAGATCCTGGTTGTAACTTTGTCGTTTATATAGGCAATAGGCCGCCGATGGATGAGTATGTTGCAAGGCAGGAACTGATCCCTGCGGTTAAGGGAGAGTTGTCGAGTATTGGACGCGAAACAGGTAATCATTGGCGTAAGATTATCAATATTTATGCCAAATTGGGATACATGCTAGATCCTAAAGGGTTTACAGCGTGGCAGGAATATAGAGAAAACCATTTGTTAACGAAGGGCTCGCAACAGGCCTTGTTGTTTGACGATTGTATTGAGCGAGCGGAAGATAAGGCCGTTCGCCTTATCTGTGGAAAAGCACATGCTACAGAGTTGCTTGGTGATAATGTTGCTGATAGCCAGGTACTATGGATTGATGCGGATTTTGCCATTGACCCATCTCGACGGCTGATCGTAACACCGTATTTTGACTACAGACAGTTATCTAATGCTAAGTTGGAAACGTTGGTTTCGATAATAAGCGATCTTTGATTGTATTGTGGGATGGTACTGTTGGGTTATTGCCAATCTTTTAGCCCATATTTGTCCAAAATATCTTTCAGTTTCCCTGATGTTCTTAGTTCCTTGATTCCTTCAGAGAATAACTTAACGTATTCTTTTGAGGTGGATTTGGCTGGGGAGCAGGCAATGTACATACTTTCTGCCTTGACGAGAATGCCCGCAGATTTCACCTTGTCAGTGGCCCCCATGCTTTTAAGTTTTGCTTCCATGACTAGGTGGGATTCAATAACTGCACCGATTCTTCCTGATAATAACTTCTTAATATTTTGTTCTAACGCGTTGTTGGCGTTGATAACTTGTACTTTCCCTTTGCCTTTATTTTGCTCGATGTACTTATCAAACTCTTCGCTGTACGCATAGCCACCGATTGAACCAATCACAATATTTTTGATGGAGCCCATGTTTGTATATCGCCAAGAAGTTTCATTTTTGACATAAAAGGTTGATTCTATTGATCCCCAGGAGGCATCAGGAAAGATAAAGTCTGGAGCATCTTCTTTGTAAGCCCCAACAACACAATCAAAGGAGCCTCTTCTTACTTCTTTTAAACTTCGTTCCCAAGGCATTGAGCGGTATTCAACGGTATGGCCGTGCTTAGCAAGAATAACTTGAGCTAGCTCAATCATGTAGCCTGGATTTTCAGCGCCAGGAATGCCGTTAATGGGGTACCACTCATCAGCGCGAATAGTGACAGTGTTGGCATGGCTTAACGTAGCAAGAAGAAACGCAGCGGCGAGAAGCAGCTTGATGGTATTCATGCGATTACCTCTATAGGTTGTATTTTGGACAGTTATCTATAAAGGCTAGTGTAGTAAGGAGAGTTTTGAAAGATTGACGTAGAGTAGTGCTAGATCATTAGTAATTATAAAAATAGTGTTCTGTTATATAGGGGTTATTTTACCGGGATCTCGTAGGAATACTCGCGTTTAATATCAACAATTTGAATGGTGTAAGATGTGTACCAAGATTGCTTTGCTTTTTCTTGGATTTGTCGGTGTTCGCTGTCACTTTTCCATTGAAGAATGTCATCTTCATTTTTCCAGTAAGAAATAGCAATTCGTCTAGGTCCGTCCATCATGGCGTAAAATTCGAGGCAACCATATTGCTCAAATGCCAGCGCTTTCATGCGCTGCAAGGCTTCGGCGTATTCATCGTTCAGTTCGCCAACAGTTGCTCTTAAAATAACGGCATACATATTTTATGCTCCAGAAAAAAGGGCGCCAATGGCGCCCTATCTATGTTGGTCTAAAATGGAATGTGTTGGAGGGATATTACTTTTTCGCTTCTGCCATTTCCATTGCAACGAGTTCAATTTGGTCTTCTTGGCCACCAACCGCTTTTAGTCGAGCCATTTCAAGCAAAATATCTTGAGATGGAACGCCATACTTTGCGCTGGCACGTTGTGCGAATAATAAGAATGATGAATAAACTCCAGCATAACCCAAGGTTAATGAATCCCGGTCAACACGTACGATATTATCCATTAGTGGTACGATTTTTTCTTCCGCAACAGCCATTAACTTAAAGATATCAATGCCAGTATCTGCGTCCATTCTTTTTAGAACCGCTGCCAATACTTCTAAAGGTGTATTTCCTGCACCGGCACCAAGACCTGCTGCCGAACCGTCAATTCGATTTGCCCCGGCCTCTATCGCTGCAAGGGAATTGGCGACACCAAGAGCCATGTTGTGATGACCGTGGAAACCGAGTTCAGTTTCTGGTTTCAGTTTGCTACGAAGTAACGCTATACGCTCCGTTACTTGATGAGGCAGCATGTAACCGGCAGAGTCTGTACAGTAGATGCAGTTAGCTCCATAAGATTCCATCAACAATGCTTGCTCAAGCAATGCTTCGGCAGAAATCATGTGGGCCATCATTAAAAAGCCTACCGTATCCAAACCCATTTTACTGGCGAGGCCAATATGCTGTTCAGAAAAATCTGCTTCGGTACAGTGAGTTGCAACACGAATGGTGGAAACACCAATGTCAGCAGCCATTTTTAAATGATCAACGGTACCGATTCCTGGCAATAATAGTGCAGATATCTTAGCGTTTTTCATTTTTGGAATAACTGCGTCCAAGTATGCTTCATCACTTGCAGCAGGGAAACCATAGTTAACCGATGCACCGCCCAGTCCGTCACCGTGAGTAACTTCAATAAGTGGTACGCCTGACTCATCGAGCGCCACTGCGATATCAATCATTTCATCAATAGAAATCTGGTGCTGCTTAGGGTGCATACCGTCGCGCAGACACATGTCGTGAAGGGTTACTTTTTTGCCTTTGAGATCCATGACTGGTCTCCTTATAAATGAATGTGTTTGCAGTAATTTAAGCGGTTGCGGTGCTAGAGATGTCGCCGTTGGCCATAGCCTCTGCGTACATTTCTGCTGTGCGTAATCCTGCGGCAGTCATGATGTCGAGATTGCCGGAGTAGGTCGGTAAGAAATCACCTAAGCCTTCAACTTCAACAAAGATTGTGACGCGTTTTCCATCAAAAATAGGACCGTTGATAAGGCGATAACCAGGTACGTATTTTTGTACCTCTTTTACCATATTGTGAACGGACTTGGTGATGGCATCTTGATTTGGCTCATCTTTTGTGAGGCAGTGAATAGTGTCACGCATCATCAGTGGTGGCTCTGCAGGATTACAGACAATAATGGCTTTACCCTTTGTTGCGCCACCAACTTGTTCAATGGCACCTGCTGTGGTGCGAGTGAATTCGTCAATATTTTTACGTGTGCCTGGGCCAATAGACTTGGAGGCAACAGTGGCAACGATTTCGCCATATTCAACGTCTTGGACTTGGCTAACCGCGGCTACCATTGGAATGGTGGCTTGTCCGCCACAGGTAACCATGTTGACGTTGTCTTTGCGGCCTTCCTTGAGTAGTTCTCCAAGGTTTACTGGTGGAACACAAAATGGACCAATCGCTGCTGGGGTTAAATCAATCATTATTGCCCCTTGTTCTACAACCTTGCGCGAGTTATCTGCATGGACGTAGGCAGATGTTGCATCGAATACGATTTGAATATTATCGTCTTTCATTGATGGTACTAGGCCATCAACGCCGCTGGTAGATACTTTCATGCCAAAATCGCGGGCGCGTTTAATCCCTTCGGATTCTTCTATGCCGACCATCCATACGGGTTCTATCCAATCGCTGCGCATGGCTTTCATGAGTAGGTCGGTTCCGATATTGCCTGGACCAATGATGGCGGCGCGTATTTTTTTAGACATTACTGTTGTCCCTTTATGCTTAATTGTTTATACGTTTTTTGCGGATCTCGGAGAGCGCTATGTATTTGAACGCTTCTGAATAGCTATGATAATTAACACAGCACGGTCTCCGATACCCGCGAAATACTAATTGTGAATTATTTAATTAATGTCGTTTAGGCAAAGGTGATAGTGGCACTACCCAGTCCTTCGCATTCCATGTGCATTTTGTCTCCTGCAACAACAGGCTCCAACGGCACAAGAGAGCCTGAAAGAATTACCTCTCCAGACTTAAAGGGAATGCCAAATTCACCTAACGTGTTTGCAAGCCAAGCAACGGCAGTTAGCGGATTTCCTTGAACAGCAGAGCCTTTTCCAGAACTGATCTCTTTGCCATTTTTAAATACGGTTACGCTTAAGTTAGGTAAATCAACATCATTTGGATTAACCCGTTCTTCACCTAATACATAAACACCACAAGAGGCATTGTCCGCTACGGTGTCTTGGATTTTTATTTTCCAATCGTCTATGCGTGAATCGACAATTTCGAAACAGGGAATGATACATTCAGTGGCATCTAATACGTCTTGCTCTGTGACGCCAGGGCCCTGTAGGTCAGCCTTTAACAAAAAAGCAATTTCCGCTTCAGCTCGAGGCTGAATAAGGTTGTCTTTGATGGTGACAGATGTTTTGTTTTCAATATGCATTGCAGAGGTTAAAAAACCGAAGTCAGGTTGATAAACTCCTAGCATATCTTGTACTGCTGCCGATGTTACGCCAATTTTTTTGCCAACAACTTTTTCGTTAGTAGCGTCTAGTCGGCATTTCAGCATAGCTTGAGATATATGATAAGCATCATCGATTTCGATACCTTCACAGCGCTCTGTTAAGGGGGCAAGAGTTTTACAATCCCGTAATGCGTGATACAACTCTTCACCCAGCGCTTGTCTTTGATCTTCTGGTAAACTCATGATGTGTTCTCTATTTGTTCTTCAAAAAATCAGTGGAGCGTTGATTAAATAAATCTGCATGCTCGATCATTACCCAGTGGCCACATTGGCTTAGGGTAACCATTTCTGCATTAGGGCATTGTTCTACCAGTGTTCTTGCACCGCTGATTGGACAAAAGCGATCCTGTGCGCCCCAGAATCCCAGGATTGGCGTGTTAATTTCTTTTAAACGCTCAGTAATATTGGGAATAGACATGCGTGTAAATACGGCAGGGTTTTGTGTTTTAAGAATACGAAAACGCTCTTCGATTAACTCATCAGTGATGTGTTCAGGGTTAAATACAATAAGCTTAAGTACTTCTTTTAAGTAGGCAGGAGTGAATTCAGGCGAACCAAGAGGAATCTTAGTCATTGCTTGAATACCTTCCATTTGTTGGAAGTAGACTTCAATGTTCTCTAAGCCACCACACCCCATCAAAATTAGGTGACTAATACGATCAGCGTTCGCTAAGGACATTCCAAGGCTAATAGCACCACCTAATGAATTACCCACTAGAGCGAATTTCTCAAGATCCAACTGATCTGCAAAGTCCATCATGGATTCGACAAAAAAATCTAATGTGTAATCCAGGTCAGGTTTGTCGCTATCACCAAAACCCGGAAGGTCAGGAATGATAACTTGGTGACCTTGGTCAACGAAGTGTTGAACATTATACCGAAAGTTTAACCAACCGCTTGCGCCAGGACCACTGCCTTGCAAAAAGAGTACAGGGTAACCGCTGCCATAGGTTGTGTAGCTGATGTTGACATCATTTTTTAACACGATGTTTTGGTTTTCTGCTTTAGTTGGCGTTCCCATTGATGTTCCTTTTTAAGGTGTTTGTGTTATTCAACAACCGCTGGATTAAATTGTATGGGGCCACCTAACATATCTCGATGAGAGTGTGGTTGTGAGTCATCAATATCCGTGACTTGGTAATTAACTCCAAGCTCAGCACCAATAAATGCTTGGCCTGATTTCTCCATAATATTCGTGTCACGCTGTAATGCATCAATCACTCGCCCAGTAAACTCAGGCGTTTCTGCCGATTCAAAAAACGCACCGTATTTTTCAGGGTCGGCTTCCATGACCATTTGCAGGCGTTCGGTTTTTAATACACCCATCCAAATAGCAACGGTAGCAACATTAAATGGACGTAAATCATGAGCCATATCCCATACCATTTTATCACCGCCGGCTTTTTGTGCCCCGTAAGCGGGCCCGTGCATATAACACGCTGCACCAGGTGACGAGGTGTTAACAATCAACCCACTTTTCTGCTTCGCCATGATTTTTGCAGCATGATAAGCAGCGATATAACTAGAGCGTAAACCTACATCCAATAAATTAACCAGGCCAATGGATTTTTCCCAGAAAGGGCCGGGCATAACAAGCTCATCATGTAAGCTGATGGCGTTGTTAACTAAAACATCTAAGCGACCTTGTTCTTTCTCAATCTGCGCGAACAACGCCTCAACTTGCTGATCATCACCGTGATCACATATAACCGCGATACCAGTACCGCCACGCTTATTGATCTCTTCAACAGTCGCGTAAACCGTGCCAGGTAATGGAGCGTCACCTTCTACTTTGCTTCTACCAGTAACGTAAACAATATCCCCCATGCCACCAAAGGCAAGGGCAATACCTTTCCCCGCACCACGACTAGCGCCAGTAACAACAACAACTCTTGGTGTAGATTGATTCATAGAAATATGATCTCTAGTGATGGTTTATGAAGCGACAGTTTTTGCTATTCAGTAAAATTTGACGTTTACAATAAGTGCTTGAGTCATAATCCCTATTCAGAAACGTCTGGGGCATGGACGCGATATTTTGCGATTTCTGAATAGGG
>CAJXZM010000236.1 GCA_913063125.1 uncultured Gammaproteobacteria bacterium
CGATCCGTCAGGGCGCCACTGCACATTCACCGCTTTTACAGGCTCGTCCAATGCTAGCATATTCAATGTTTGGTCTAATGTTACAAGCTGTGTATCGCTAGAACATTGTGACTCAGGTCCATTTCCCTCAGTTGAGAAACGCAGATGATATACATCCGTTTCTGCATTCCAAGCATAGGCTTTTGGCAACGGTGACGTAGCCAACGTCACGTTGCCGCCGTCAAAACGCGCTCTACAATTTAACGCAAGTGATGTAAACGGAACATCAAAACCAGCGGCGCCCGCATTGGGATTTTCAGTCACCGCTGCTGAAGACAAACTATGCACATCAGGTAAGGTTAACAATCCATCAATCCAGCTGTATTCATCTAACATGTTATTAACAAGACGAAAGGCAAACCGGTCAAATTGCATATCATAACCAAAAAAACCTATTGGAGTGCTTAAGCCCTGTTCTGATATATTAAATACCCCGGTAACTCCGGCATTTCTCAATACATATTTTGCACCTATATTCACGTCGAATGCATAGGGTGCATCACTTCCATTATTTAATACAATTTCACTACCCGCTAAACTTTGGCCATCACCGACGTCCGGCAACGCGCCTGCATCATTCTTCGCATACCACTGTGGCCCCACAGTCACCCCTGTTGGCCAATAGTTACCCTCCACCGCGTCGGATGACCCTAAAGGGTAGCGTTGCAACCCTACCAATGGCAAGGGACTTGAGGAATTCACACCATGTTTAATATGCCCATTAAGTTGAGCATCCAAGCCATTCTCATTGACATCAAGAAATTGAAATCCGGGCAGAGATAACATAACGCCCCTCCCAACATCTAAATCGTCAGCACGGGTAAATGCACTACTACCATTATCATGCCCACCCCAACGCACGATTGAGTTACTACTAGTAATTAGCTTTCCTAATACAGTGCCTCTGCCATTCATTAGAACATCGCCTTCCAAGCGATGTGTTGCATCTGTTCCCCCGCCACAACTAACACCAATACAACCACGATTCTGCTTTAAAGAAAATTTCAGGTTAGTTATATCCATCAATGATGTTGAGTTAATTTTTCCATTAATAATATCTAACTCAAATGCATCCCAATCAACGTTCCCCTGAGGGTATGCGTATTTGCCGCCTTCACCACCAGGAACCGTTAACGAAGCCTTAATTGCCCCATTTATTAACCGGAAAGACCCGGTATGTGAATCCCCATGTAGCGTCGAATAAAAGACATCGTTTGAGGCTATGTCTTTAGGTCCATTTTTTATTGATTGATTGTGAAGATAATAAATCCCATCATAATCTAACAATAAACCTTGCGCCGTAATAAGCCCGCGACTAACACGGAAAGCGAACGGTAATCCTTCCGCATGGATGTACGTTTCGAGGGCGCCCCCCTCCGCAGTTGAAGGAATTATAATTTGAGGCTCACCTAACTCAGAAGGAACATTATTTTCAGGCTGCTCACTATCTAGCGGTCTAATAAACGATGAATGAAACGCAGCAAGTTCAACTGCCTCCCCTCCTAACTCTATTGACCCAGAGACTAGCTCTGCTGAGTAGTTATCTTCTGATAACACAACACATAACTCTGCTTCATGATAATGAATATCATCGATGCTATAGTGAGCGCGTAACCGATGATTCCCCTCTGCACACTTACTACTAATACCCCCCGTGCTTTCTTCTATTGCAATAAATTCATAATGTAACGCCTGCTCCCCCGCCAAAACAGTACCGGGCAACACTTGGGGTAAACTCATCTCGTCTAGTGCAGCAACCCGCGAATACCCCATTAGTTGCGCTCGTACTCTAAGCCCAAACCCTTTTTCCTTTGCAGCCTCCACAATACCCACAAAATCGTCACCAATATGGGCTTGCAAATACACAGGTTCACCATTTGAATTCTCTGGCCACAACGCGTCTCCCTGATACCTATACTGGGCAAAAACCAAGGATTCTTCTACTACCATTACATTATCTTCACCGCTAAACGCCTCTAGAATAAATTCAGTTCCCCAGTTGCGGCTCCTGGGATCACAGTTCGTTTTGTCTTCACAATCAATCGCCATACCCAACCGGAAACCGAGCGAAGCCCTCGGTGATAAAGCCAGAACACTATTCGCGTTATTCTCAACACAGTCTCCCTGCGCCAAACTCACACCGGAGCCAAACCCTGTAATACAAAAATCAGAAATTGACACATGCTCAATTAAGCGATTGGCAGACTCACCAACGCCCTCACCAATACTTATACTACGAACACCATTAGCCACTGCATGGGTATCAGATTCACTAAATAAACGAATCGCAACCGCCTCATTTGTCTCGTCAATATTGTCCAAGAGAAAATGCAGCTGCGTTTCTACTTCAGTTTCTCCCGACGGAATAATTAACGTCTGTGTAAGAGGTAAATAATCCTCACTGACCTCTGCGCCTTGATTCTCACTCTGTATCCGCACTGATACTGAATGATTACTTGGCCCCGAAAGCTGTATTCTGACCCGAGCAAGTCCATCCGCTTCAAGTGCTTGACCCACGACTAGCGAGACCGAGGGGCCAGGTAAAACATGCCAACCACAAGGTATTCTTAGGTTACACAGGAAGACGGGGTGCTCATTTTCAAACAATGCTAATGCTGGTAATCCAAGATTTTCTTGTACTGCCAAATAAACTGAATGCGCTCCAGCTCCTCCAAGTGCTGATAGCGTTAAATGCATCTGCTCACTATCACTTTCCGCTGACAATGCATCAAGTAGAGGCCCCCAAGTATCTATAGCATCTGCTGGCTGCAGCTGTTGAAGTGTTGCGGAGGTAAATAACAATAATTGTAAATTTGGATCGCTTAAAGGCGTATTTGCAGAAATATCCGTTAAATTAAGCGCTTCAAACTTAACACCCTCATTAAAACCCATACCATCAATCAGGAATTTCTGAGCTTGCTCTTTCGCCTGGATTAAAGCTACCCCAGACGAAATACGATTCAACACTTGTTGAGTATATAAATGTGTCATGAGGTTGACGTTACTTTCTATCTCTACCACCTTAGGATCTATGGTAATCAAAGACTTCAATCCGACGTCAAGTTCTACCTTTTTACCGGTAATCTCATCAATAAACTGCCCTTTCGCTTCTAACACATATGTGCCGGGTTCATTTAGCGATAAGGTATATCGAGACCCCTCCGTCTTCGCCTCTACCACTTGGTCAGTATCAATTTTTCCTGTCGTTCGATTTACCGGCATCGCCTTTACTGCCAGTCTGGTAAAAACTCCTTTTTGAACAACACCAGTCACAGTAATGCTACTTCCACACCCCTGGAGAATTAACAAACCAGCCATTGATAGCCACAAGACACATCGAACCACAACGCTCATCCTACACTCCCTGTTATTGAATTCACCCAATCAATAACCAGCACGGACTAATTGATTGAGCATTTAATAAGGAAGTTTGTCTAATTGGGTAGCATTTGGCCACTAGCCACCTGGCTAGTTTTGGTTAGCTACCTGCGTCATATGTCCACAATTGATATCGACAGATGGTCTTAAATCCCATTCGTTGATATATAGGCTCTCCCATAGCGGAAGCTTGCAGTATTACACTGCTGTGGCCTTGTTTCAAAGCCTCACGAACCGCATGCCAGGTTACACGTTCCCCGTAACCCTTTTTCCTCGCCGTTTTTCCCGTTGCCACCCAATATATCCCTGCGACCTCGGGGGTATTAACTAACATTGAAGTCGACACGGGAACACCATCTACGAGTGCGAGGTACAAGTGCACATTTTGTTGAGCAATAAAATCGGCATTTAAAATTTGCCGCGCTAACCATCCTGGCAAGTCGTACGCCTCAGAAACCAAGGTGATATATTGGGAAAGCTCCTCCTCTGTACTTGGCTGAATTACTGTTAATACATTTTTATTAATCGGAAGCTCGAAAGTATCAGAAAAAATCATTCCAGGTAATACTGTTTCCAATACAAAGCCTTGTTCCTTAAACAGACCTGCACATTGCTCGGAAATTGGTTCATGCGCACAAAATTGAAACGACTTATTGATTTTTGAAAAATAGCCTTTAGCAACGGCTATATCTTGCTCTGTAAAAGGTCTTTGGGGAGTTGCGAATACGGTATTAAAAAAGGGAACCGAAATGCCGCAGCTCGTAATAACAAGGTCATCTATGGCTTGTATTTCACCCTTGGGTGATGTTGCCATCATTTGCTGCCAGGTATGGATAAAATTATTGTCTGCGTTACAAATATTTTGATCTGATCGCTGATCCACCGCCTGACCTATCGGCAATAAAGTTTCCATGTTAAGTCCTTTAATTTAGGAAGAGATACTCCGTAAAAAATTACCTTATCAAGCAAGTTATGTCGACAATTTCTTACTCCCTCGAATATATAACGCGGAATTAACTTATTCGAGGGAGACAGTGCATTCTATAAAAACAGCGTTTTATTTTTATTCAAACAGATTTAATACTCATAAAAAAGGATTCGCAAAAAGCAACATCACTCCAATCCCTATCGCTATCATGGGTACCGCTTCTAAAGTACCCGCCATTAAGAATGCTTTCACCTGGAGCTTTTCTGCCGCGTCAGGCTGACGTGCGACACCCTCAACAAAACTTGCACCCACCCGACTAATGCCCAGACCTGAGGCGACAGCTGCCCCTCCGATCATCAACCCTGAAGTGATTAAGCTTGCTGCAATTACCATTTCCGATTCCATAGGGTTTTCCTCTTTACGTATATCTCTATTGAATTAGCTTATTTCTACTAGCTGTTTTCTTTATTACAGTTTTAATATACATTGTTTCTATACGAATGATAATTAGACTATACAAAATAGTATTGTTTTTATATATGAACAATAGAGAGTACTTATGAGCCGATGGGAAGGATTCGAAGAGTTTGTTCAAGTTGTTGATAATGGTGGATTTTCTGCCGCATCAAGAGCAACGGGTGCATCAAAAGGTCACATTAGCCAACAAATAAGTCGTTTAGAGGATCGTTTAGGGGCGCGCTTGCTTAACCGAACGACAAGAAAGGTTTCATTGACCGATATTGGTGAAGAATTTTACGAGCGATGCAACCGTATCATCGAAGAGCTGGATGAGGCAGAGCGTTCCATATCATCCTTGCAGCGTGAGGCAAAAGGGGTTCTACGAATTAGCACCCCTAGCCTTCTCGGTGAAGTACACCTTGTTCCTGCCCTCGCTGAATTTCAACAATCACACCCACAGGTAGAAATAGAATTAAACTTCAGCAGTCGTAAAGTGGATCTTATTGAAGAGGGCTATGACCTTGTTGTTCAGTTAGGGCCACGCACACATACTAATGTTGTTAATAAAACATTATGCCGCACTCGCTTTCATGTCGTCGCCAGCCCCGATTACTTGGAGCAACATGGGGCACCCCAAAAACCGACAGAACTCAAACAACACAATTGCCTGATGTTCACTCATCATGGTCAAAGTAAACCATGGAAATTTTCCGGCGCAATGGGAAAAAAACAAGTGCCCGTCAACGGATCATGGCGCAGTAGCAGCGGTAACGCGCTAAGAGCCGCGGCAATTCAGGGTTTAGGTCTTGTTTATCTACCCGACTATTACATTGCTGACGATATAAAATCAGGACAATTACAAATGGTATTATCTGAATGGAGCGCTGTAGAAAGGGACATTGTGGTAATTTACTTAGAACGTCGGCACTTATCTGCAAAGATTCGATTGTGTACAGAGCACTTGATGAAATATTTTAAATCCGCAATACAAAGAACAACATCAACCCTTGCGTGAAGGTTCAGTATTCGACTTACACCGCAACTTTCTTAAGAGCCTTTTTAGAGCCCTCCTTGTTGAGAAAGAAAGCGCTGCTCCACCGTTTTATTAGCAAGCCCATAGCCCTTCACTGTAGTATTCTTACTCATCATTAACGAACCAAATAAACGATCCCACACTGCCAATGTTGCTCCAAAATTCTTGTCGATATGTTCAGGTGAAACACTATGATGTATTTGATGTTGCGCAGGGCTAACAACCCAACGCTCCAAGTAACCAAACCCCAACCACACACTACTATGACGTAAATTAGAACCCGCAATGTTAAATAAAAATGCCGTGATAGTGGCACCAAACACTGTATACAGATGAATGTCGTTATCAAAGAGATATATAAACATGGCACTCACAAAAGCAATTACCAATAAACTACGAATACTATTCACGAGCATTTCCGCCCAATGAATCCGATATAACGTCATTGGAGTTAGTATTATTGCACTGTGGTGAATGGCATGAAAACGCCAAAGCAGCGGGATTTTGTGATACAGATAATGAACAAAGAAACGACTAAAATCTTCCACCAAAAACAACACCAACGTAAATAGAATCGTTACCGTCAGCTCTGGTAACTGCCAGAAATCTCCAGCACCAAACCACCTATACAGTATCCGGTTAATCGTAATTGCTAACGCAACCCCTCCCCCCAGCACAGGCACCACTAACACTATACGAAGAATATGGTTCAAGAAAAACCAATAAAAGTCAATACGACTCGATGGATGAAACCACAACTTCCAGCTCAATGCCTTAACCAGTTGTCGAGGTATATTTTCCCTTCGAGTCAGTGCCAGTACCAACGCTATCACTACGCTACTCAGTAAATATACCCAATATATGCGTTTTTGAGGGTCCAGATAATATTGCAAAGGCTCCAGTCCAATGAATAACAACTGCTGTAGTTCTTCCATCATCTCAATCATGTCATCTTAGGTTTCGATGCCCCTATATTAAATTGGGTGCATTCTAACCAATTCTGCCGAAAATTGACAGAACGATAACAGTAACAATAACGCTATTGCTAATAATAATCAGAATGATTATCATCCATGCCTGATTAACAATTGTACTTAGGGGAAAATAATGTCCAAGATAAAAGGGTTTTTAGCGGTCGTCGCTCCGATTGCTGTTGTCAGCATAATCACAGCATGTGGGGGCGGTGGTAGCAGTAGCAGCACTGCAGATAGGAGCGTTAGCGCCGCTGACGTAAAGTCAAACTACGTTGATATCGCCTACGCTATGTATTCTGACTCTTTAAGCACTGCAGAGTCACTACAAACTGCCATCACTACCTTTTTAGCAACACCAACAGAAGACAATCTGGAGCTAGCCCGCGCAGCATATAAAGCGGCGCGTGTACCCTACCAACAAAGCGAGATTTTACGCTGGGATACTGACATCACTCTCGGGAGCAATACAGGGGATGCCGGCATCGAGTCTGTTGATGAGTGGGAAGGTCAAGTAAATGCCTGGCCACTAGCTGAAGGACTAATCGATTATGTTGAAGGCGGCGATGGCAATAACATCATTTCAGGCGTAGCAACCATCGATAGCGCTTACCTTATGGCACAAAATGGTATTGATGATAATGACGCCAACGTCGCCACAGGCGTTCACGCCATCGAATTTTTACTATGGGGCCAGGACCTCAACGGTACTGAGGCCGGCTCTGGCGAACGCCTTGCTACCGACTATAATACTGACGCAGGTTGCACCAACGGAAACTGCGATCGACGCGCACTGTATCTACAAGTTGCGACTGATCTACTTGTTAGCGACCTCACCAGCATGGTCGCTGAATGGTCTCCCGCTGCCGAATCCACGGATGGCACACTTGCATACAATTTCTTAAACCATGACGATGCAATCGCCTACATTGCTGGCTCTATGAAAGTAATGGCAGACGATGAGCTTGCTGGAGCTCGTATGGGATCTGCCCTAGAACTCGGCGACACTGAAG
Source organism: uncultured Gammaproteobacteria bacterium (assembly GCA_913063125.1). Taxonomy (GTDB): domain Bacteria; phylum Pseudomonadota; class Gammaproteobacteria; order Pseudomonadales; family Ketobacteraceae; genus 42-54-T18. Next base: position 7,822 of record CAJXZM010000236.1, read on the forward strand.
AAGAACACGATTGTTTTAGTGACTTAAGCCATGTTGCAATCTACAACAATTTTCAGGGCATCAAGAACGCTTTCTATGGCACTTACGGTACCGTAAGTGGAGCAAGTTTTGGTACGCTGCTCAAGCAAACCGATTCCAATACTTACAGCACAATTGATGCAGCATTTACGAGTATCGAAGCTAAAATGGCTGCCATCCAAACACTCGGAGAAACAGCTGATCCTATCCTGAAATTTGATCAAATCATCGGCCTTGGTGCAGGCAATGAACATTATGACAATGCCAACGCTGCCAGCTTAGAACTTGTTGAACTGGGTATTGAGCTGGATCTAGCACGCCAAGCGTTAGCCTTAGCAGAACTGAACACTGGCGGTGGCGGTGACGGGGATTAATCCCATCCACACCGAATAAAATAAATCTGTACGCCAACAGGGAAACAAATGTTTGTTTCCCTGTTTCACATTAAGAATAACCAACATAGACGCCATCATGAAGTTATCGACCTTCCCCCTTTGTTTAACTAGCTGCCTACTTGTTGCCTGCGGTTCAGGTGGCAGTAGCGATACTGCAGAAACTCAACAAATTGAACATCTCTCTGCTGGCGCCACCAGCGTAACCTTCTCAAACCCAAGCGCCTTTTCTAAACATGTCGCAAATATGTCCGATGCTGAACGAATCCGACGATTTAATCTTGGCGATGATTTTTTTGAAAACCCCTGGGTAGAAAAGCAAGCCAGCACCGAACTCAGAGATGGCTTAGGTCC
>CAJXZM010000237.1 GCA_913063125.1 uncultured Gammaproteobacteria bacterium
GTGTTTCTGGATCTTGCCCTAAGTTACCAAGGACAATAACTTTATTGATGCCTTTTCTGGCCATGCTTTATTCCTCTGTTTTAATGCGGTCAATACCGCCTATATTAATCAATTCTTGTGGCTATTTGTATTAGTTCTAGCAAGCGGCATTGGATATACGGTGCAAGTGCCCGTCATCTAAGCAGTTTTTATCTACTTTTAAATACGCAGCATTCTCATCAGTAGCAATAATAGCTTCTTCAACACCCTCAACATCTAAAAGGCGTTGAATAAGTTCGTCATCATTCAGCCAAGCATCATTTAACTCAACACGATAACTGTGTAAAAACCTAGGCTGCTTCATCCCAAAAGCAATCACAAACCATAACAAGGCTAACACACTGCAAATTAAGAAAACACTGTTTAGCCCAATCTGGCCGTAAACAAAACCACCCCCCATGCCACCAAAGAACGCCCCTAAAAACTGACTACTTGAGTAGGCCCCCATGGAGGTACCCTTGCTTCCCGCTGGTGATATTTTGCTCACCATGGAAGGCAACATTGCTTCCAATAAATTAAAAGCCCAAAAAAACACAAACAACCCTGCACACAGCCCTACTAGCGTACTATGCCAAAAGGAAAGCATTAGCAAAGATAGCACCAGCATCCCTATCGCCAACAAAAAAACCTCTCTGATTTTTCGTCGACTTTCAGCAACAATCATTAAAGGTACCATTGCAATAAACGAGACAACTAAAATGGGAAAATACACCATCCAATGTTGGCCATGAGGTAATTTAATAGTATTCAGCAACAGCAAAGGAACAACCACAAAACACGCAGTCATAAACAAGTGCAGCAAAAACACACCTATATTTAAACGAAACAACTCTTTGCTTCTAGCCACTTCCCAAAACTGACCGATAACAGGACGACTATCTCTGTGCACTTGTGTCGCTGGAGGTGCAGGCACAACAAAAATGGCGACAAACACGCCCAAAATAGCTAAACCTGCCGTCAGCCAAAAGATTCCCGACAATCCAGCAAAGGCGGCCAATATGGGGCCTACTATTAATGCTATTGAAAATGAAACACCGATACTAGCACCAACACTCGCCATGGCTTTTGTGCGATTATCATCGGTCGTTAGATCTGACAGCAACGCCATTACCGTACTGCCTATCGCCCCCGCCCCTTGAAGTGCTCGACCAGCAATCACCCCATAAATAGACTCCGATGTAGCCGCAACAACACTACCAATGCAAAATAGTATCAAGCCGACAACAATAATGGGCTTTCTACCCACTCTATCGGACAAAAGCCCAAAAGGAATCTGCAATACAGCCTGTGTTAAACCATAAGCTCCTATGGCGACACCTGCCAATAATGCTGTTGACCCTTCAAAATCAGCACCATAAATTGCAAATACTGGCAAAATCATAAATAAGCCAAGCATCCGTAAAGAAAACAACCCCGCCAGCGACAGTGTTGCTCGTATTTCAATGGGGCTCATGCAGAGCAACCTCTGTAACAGTAATAGACAAAAATTAACCGCGGCGATTTTAACACCATTAGCCCAATGAAAGTACACATTCAATCACCGGCTTTCGGTACCAGCCAGTTCTACAAAAACAAACAGTAGCATCAAACCCCTGTATAAATATATACTCTTTGCTTTTATACCTATGGCACTAAATCATGGATAAAATCATTGTTCGCGGTGCTCGCACCCACAACCTTAAAAATATCGATATCGATATACCTAGAGATAAATTTATCGTTATCACTGGTTTATCAGGTTCGGGCAAGTCATCTCTGGCGTTTGATACTTTATATGCAGAAGGGCAACGCCGTTACGTTGAATCACTGTCAACGTATGCTCGACAGTTTCTGTCATTAATGGAAAAACCCGACATTGATCACATTGAAGGGCTGTCACCTGCCATATCCATTGAACAAAAAAGCACTTCGCACAACCCTCGTTCAACAGTAGGTACAATTACTGAAATTTACGATTATCTACGGTTATTGTTTGCGCGTGTCGGCACCCCAACCTGTCCCGAACACGGAGAACCCCTAGAAGCCCAAACTGTCAGCCAGATGGTTGATGCCGTACTTGAGCACCCGACGGCAACAAAACTCATGGTTCTCGCCCCCGTAGTGAAAGAAAAAAAGGGAGAGCACTTACATCTAATCGAAGAATTAAAAAGCGAAGGGTTTATACGAGCAAGAATTAACGGAATTATCGTTGAACTTGATCAGGCACCTGCGCTGGAAAAAAACAAAAAACATACTATTGACGTTGTTGTTGACCGAATCAAACTTAAGGAAGGTATTGAGATTCGACTTGCTGAATCTATCGAATCCGCACTTGCTTTGGCTGATGGCTCCGCGCTAATCGTTAACATGGACAACGAAAATGATTCTCAACTTTTTTCTGCGAAATTTGCTTGCCCAATTTGCAACTACAGCTTAAGTGAATTAGAACCTAGGATTTTTTCCTTTAACAATCCAGCCGGGGCCTGTACCACTTGTGACGGTATCGGAGCCACACAGATTTTTAATGAAGAAGCAGTGGTCACCTCTCCTGATCTAAGTTTATCTGAAGGTGCGATTAGAGGCTGGGAGAAACGCAATATCTATTACTACCAAATGCTTACCTCTCTCGCCGAGCACTATTCATTTGATATTGAGAAACCGTTCAAAAAATTATCAAAAAAGGTAAAAAATGCCATTCTTAATGGGAGTGGAAAAGAATCAGTCGCTTTTTGTTACTTAAATGACAGAGGCGATGTCACAACACGAAACCACCCATTTGAAGGCATCATTCCCAATATGCAACGCCGTTATCGAGATACCGAGTCGAATGCAGTGAGAGAAGAGCTTGCGAAATATCTAACAACGTCATCATGCTTTGATTGCGGAGGTTCTCGTCTAAACAAACCCGCACGTAATGTTTTTATTGATAATCACAACTTGCCTGACGTTGTACAACTTCCTGTTGGAGAAGCATTGACCTACTTCTCAGGATTACACCTCAAGGGTAAAAAAGGCGATATAGCAGAAAAAATCCTGAAAGAAGTTCGTGAACGCCTTCTATTTTTGACCAACGTCGGGCTTGAATACCTAACACTTAATCGAAAAGCAGAAACTCTTTCTGGAGGGGAAGCACAACGCATTCGTTTAGCCAGTCAAATTGGCGCAGGATTAATGGGCGTTATGTATGTACTTGATGAACCGTCTATCGGTTTACATCAACGGGATAACGCACGATTATTAAAAACGCTAACAAGGCTGCGGGATATGGGTAATACCGTTATCGTTGTTGAGCATGACGAAGATGCCATCCGCAAAGCGGATTTTGTTATTGATATCGGTCCTGGAGCAGGAGTACACGGTGGTGAAATTCTAAAGTCAGGCTCCGTTGAGGACATAATGAAATGTCGTAAGTCTCTTACTGGACAGTATCTAAAAGGCACAAAGTCGATAGCGATTCCTAAAGAGCGAATAAGCAATGACTCAGATAAACAGCTATCAATCACCGGCGCTAATGGAAACAATTTACAAGATGTTAACCTTAACATTCCACTTGGCTTGATGACCTGTGTAACCGGTGTTTCTGGATCTGGCAAATCAACACTAATTAACAGCACACTTTACCCCCTTGCCGCCACCGTCTTAAATGGGGCGACTACATTAAAGGCAGAGGCACACACTTCGATCACAGGCCTAGACCAACTAGACAAGGTAGTCGATATAGATCAAAGCCCTATTGGGCGAACACCACGCTCAAACCCTGCGACCTACACTGGCATATTCACTCCTATACGGGAACTCTTTGCGGGTACACCTGAAGCTCGCGCCAGGGGTTACAAACCTGGTCGCTTTAGCTTTAACGTTAAAGGCGGTCGCTGCGAGGCATGTCAAGGTGACGGGCTTATTAAAGTTGAAATGCATTTTCTGCCAGATATCTATGTACCCTGTGATGTCTGCAAAGCCAAACGTTATAACAGAGAAACATTGGACATAAAGTATAAAGGCCTAAACATTCATGAAACTCTAAGCATGACCGTCGAGGATGCTCGGGAGTTTTTTGATAACATCCCAGCCATTGCACGAAAACTTCAGACACTCATTGATGTTGGGCTTTCTTACATTGGCCTAGGTCAAGCTGCGACAACATTATCCGGTGGTGAAGCTCAGAGAGTAAAACTAGCAAAAGAGTTATCTAAACGTGATACTGGCCATACACTTTACATATTGGACGAACCTACCACCGGGTTACACTTTCATGATATTCAACAGCTGCTCGTGGTGCTACATAGACTGCGAGACAAAGGAAACACCGTAGTTATCATCGAACATAATTTAGATGTAGTGAAAACAGCAGACTGGGTTGTTGACTTAGGCCCAGAGGGAGGCAGTGGCGGAGGTCTAATTATTGCGACGGGTACACCCGAGGATATTACAAAAAAGAAAGGGTCTTATACTGGGAAGTTTTTAAAACCATTATTAAAAAAGGCGCGATAAATGCGCCTTTTTTAATAATGAGAAACTAGTTTAGCTTTCGTCGCTTTATTGTAAAGCCGAGAGCTAGAAGCAGAAGATACATATAATCAATGCTACCACCACCGGACCCACCAATAGGTTCGGCTGGTTGTGAATTACCTGCTCCATCACTACCTCCTCCAGCATCACTACCTCCTCCAGTATTACTACCCGCTCCAGCATTGCCACTACCGCCCAAAGAAGTACTTGTAGGGCTCGCTCCATGTGTTCGATAAGTAAGGACTCCTGTACTTCCTACCGTGACAGTCAACGGCGCAAACGAACCTCCAACCATAACAGGTAAGAGCAAAGCATTCGTTCCATTCAAGTTGACTGCAGATACATCTTCACCAAAGTGATTATCTGCCCCGATATTTAGCGTCCATAGCCCCAAGGGGGATATCTCGTTTGAAATAGAAGAGTAAAGGTTTGCGCCATTCCATACAAACAAATCCGACTTACGCCCAAACTCATCTTCTCCTATCGCATCAACCTGAATCAAAGTATCTGTAACGTAAAGGCTACCATTAATCATCAACAATGCGCCGTCATCACTTACAACAATCTCTGCATTAGTAGAAGCTTCTTGCGTAACTCCGTAGTGGGGTGATTTTTGAGGTAAAGCAGCTGCAAGCGTCCCGTCCGCATTTAATTCCCGATAAAAAAGCCCCTCAAATGAGACATAGTACATCCTTCTGGTACCTGAATCCCAAGTAGCAACATCCCACAACTCCCCGTCGTTTGATTCATCTGACAGTAACAAACCTGTAGTGGCAGAGATAATCGCCAATCGAGGCTTATTATCAACATCACTATAACTTAGAACAACGTAATTATCAGTTGCCAAAACTTGGCTTCCCTGCCCATCAAATGCTGTAAACCCTCCAACACCGCTTCGAGCGGGGGGAACCTCATCAAAATCAACAACCCTTAAGTAAAAATCATCAGTTCTGTTATTCAATACATAAAACTGATTTTGGATCGAGCTATATGAGGTATCTACAGGAGTATTTATCCCCATAAAAACTGATGGTAAGTATGACTGAGTGCTAACACTCCAGCGTACTACATGATGATCACAAGATGCATCCGCATGCATATACAAAACATCGCCATTAAGACCCGTAGCACTCAAATTCTGAACTGGCGTAAAATCTACATTAAGTGGAAAAAACTCTTCAGATCCAAAAATACGAGGGACAACAAGTTCACTTGCTTTCTCAACACCCAACCCGTTCCCTTCTCCATAAAATAGTAATAACTCTACCCCATTCTGAACAATAGAGTGTATATCCTTAGTGGAATCAAATGCACCAAGATCCCCCAAGGCCTGGCTAACCAATCTAAAACGTGTTCCTCCATTAAACTCATGACAATTATTCTCAATGCTACTACCTATTAACATAAAGTCGGCATGATCTAAGGCCACTTTTAGTTCCCCGCTTGAATAAAAAGAATCGTCACCGAACAACCTAATAATAGAATTTTTGTCATCCCTTATCGGATCAAAGTTCTTAACTCCTGTAGCATCAAAACTTACCACTTCTCCACTAGAGCCAACTACCAATTGTGTATTCTCGAAGAAAAAGGGTGCAGAAAATAATGGGATGTCTTCATCTTCAAATTTATCAACATTTGTAACGTCACCTGAAAGCAGGTCAAAATCAGCAACGATAAAAACAGAACCTTTAACTGCATCTCCATACTTGACAATAATGTAACTTTCAGAAGCACTGTAATGAATAGAACTTATCGCTCCGAACTCAGTAAGCTCAAAGGGAACTTCTCCTTTCAATGCACCATCTGACCGGTGAAGAACGCTAATCATTTGATCAGGTTCACCTGAAACAACAAGTATAAATTCCCCCACCACAACGACTTGCTGAATAGCACTAGAGAAATTACGGAGAAACTGCCTAGAAACCCCATTTTCGACAAACGGGTAACGAAACAACTCAGTCCCCGTTGCGACATAGACCCCCATACTATCTGAAGTTATTGCGGTAGGTACTTTATCTAAAGGCACACTAGTCAACATCGAATCATTCAAAATATCATATCTAGATAGTGAAGAACTATCACTAACTGCATCTGCGAAATACACCACGTTATTATATTCAGCGTGCCCTATAACAGCAGAAATAGAATGACTCGAAGTAATAACAGCCCACAGAAACAATGTAATTATTAACGACCTATTTTTCATAATAAAAACCACACCTGATATATTTTAAAAGCCTAACATAAGAAATAGTATAGCCCATTCTTAAGAAACAATGACAATGCACCCGCGAGCCCTGACTCTCACTTTACCTTTAATTATCTTGATTTCTATAGGATGGCTCGCAAGTCGAATAAAAAACAACAAACTAAGCCACCCCACAAAATCTATTTTGTATAAAACGAACCAACTGCCTCGATACCCGCACCTTCAACCTTTAAAGCCGCATCCAATGAAGACACGCACAACCGCACATTCGCTTCATTCGCCGCATACCCCATAAGTCCAATACGCCACAATTTACCTGCAAATTTACCGAGACCTGCACCTATTTCCAAATTGTACCCTGATAGAAGCGCAGCCCTGATCCTGGCTTCATCAACACCTTCTGGCATCGCTACGGCATTTAATTGAGGAAGGCGAATAGCCTCGTCCACGACCAAAGTAAGCCCCATTGCCTCTAGGCCAGCTTTTAACGCATCATGGTGATGCCGATGACGAGCCCAGGCATTCTTTAACCCTTCTTCCTTAAGCAACAACAACGCCTCATGAAGCGCGTATAATGCGTTAATCGGAGCTGTATGGTGATAGGCACGTTTAGCCCCCTGCCCCCAGTACCCCATAACGAGGTTCAAATCCAAAAACCAACTCTGCACAGGCGTTTTACGAGCCTTAATCACTTCAACAGCTTTTTCATTAAAACTGACAGGTGATATGCCTGGAGGTGCCGACAAACACTTCTGTGTACCAGAATAAATAGCATCAATTCCCCAACCATCCACATCAAGCTCTATGCCCCCTAATGACGTCACCGCATCTACAATGGCCAGACAATTATACTTATGGGCTACAGCACACAACGTTTTTACATCAGACTCAACACCTGTTGACGTCTCGGCATGTACAAATGCAACAAGCTTAGCTTCGGGGTGTTTGATTAGAGCATCCTCAAGCTTTTGAGCATCTACTGCAGTACCCCATTCATCTTCAACTAATACGAGTATTCCACCGCAACGCGTGACGTTTTCAGCCATACGCATGCCAAATACACCATTTTGACAAACGACCACGGTATCGCCACGCTCAACTAGGTTAGAAAAACAGGTTTCCATTCCTGCCGAACCAGGTGCTGACACGGGTATCGTTAGTTCGTTTTTCGTTTGAAAAGCATACTGAAGCAAAGCTTTCACCTCATCCATCATCCCCACGAATTGAGGATCCAAGTGACCAATAATCGGCCGAGACAGTGCAGCTAACACTCTTGGGTTAATGTCAGAAGGACCCGGCCCCATTAAAGTACGAGGTATAGGATTGAAAGATTTAATTGACATAATGTTATCCGCCTAATAATTTACCAAACCAGTGTTTAAAAAATACAAAACTCAAATTTCAGATACAAAAATGCCGGGCATAGCCCGGCATTTTTGTTTTATACAAGCAAAGAGATATTAATCTTCGCTTTCATCCTCTACCTCAGGTAAAGGACGATCAACTAACTCAACATACGCCATCGGCGCTTGGTCACCAGCTCGCAGGCCGCACTTAAGGATACGTATGTAACCTCCAGGGCGTCCCTGATAACGAGGACCAAGATCAGTAAACAATTTTCCAACGATAGCCTTACTACGTGTACGAGAAAAGGCTAATCGACGGTTTGCAACTGAATCCGTTTTTGCAAGAGTGATCAAGGGCTCCGCGATACCGCGTAACTCCTTCGCCTTTGGCAAAGTAGTCTTGATTAACTC
>CAJXZM010000238.1 GCA_913063125.1 uncultured Gammaproteobacteria bacterium
GGACACTATTGCCGTCAAATCACACGTTATCGAAGCCTGGCCAAGGTCACTCTTTGAATATGGCCACCATTATGTGGCAGCCGTAACCAAAGCGCTTAAAAATGAAGAGCAAAGCGAGCTCACTGTTGCCCAAGGGCTACAAGATGTCATAGCTAATCCAACAGCGCTTTATGAAAAGTTATTCGATCTTTTGGCAGAAAAAGGCTACGCCAGAGACAACTTGATATCCCTTACCCACTTTACCGTACGCGATCAGGTAGAAGCGATGACACCGATGCGCAGCATGATGTCTAAAACCTACAGTAAAGACCACCCGTTTAGAAATTTTGAGCTATCCCTTCAAGATAGTAATAGCATCACCTTCACTGGTGAAATTCAAATCACCAGCTTTCGAGATAACGACGGGGGGTTAACGTACAACGCAGCCAACAATGGCATCAACCATTGGGTAGAAGTTCTCTTAACCATCCCAACGGGTACCAATCTTGAAAAACTGCCGCTTTCTATTTGGGGGCACGGCGGCCTCACAGCCAAAGAAATACGCCACCCTTTAGAACAAAACAACAACCTGGGTATCGCTACTATTGCAATCGATTATCCGAATCACGGATCTCGTATTGACATCAATGGGAACAATGGCAACGGTTATATTATTGACTCCCTTCACCCGTCAAAGTTACAACAACAAATGGCAACAGTAACTCAGGGTGCTGTCGATCAGATGGCGTTGCTTAAAGCAATTCATAGCCATTTGGAAAACACCCTTGATGCCATCCGACAAGAAGGCACAGCGGTACCTGAAATTGACTACGATAATATTGTTGTTCAAGGAATTTCCTTCGGCGCAATGGCTGGCACTACTTTCGCCGCTTTCGCACCTGGTATTGTTGGGGCCTTTTTTGAAAATGGGGGCAACTCCATGACACATCAAATCAGCCAATCTCTACTGTGGGACTTAGGTGCTCGAGAGATGATGCCTCAGTCCGCTACCGGCGCAGATGCTCAATTTATTGTGGCAATGATGCAGCACTATGCCGACATCGGAGACGCCACTAACTTTGTTCACCTCTATAGAGATCCACTGGAAGGGCTCGAAATCAGGTCGCTTGCCTATACCTATTCCGTCGATGATGGCGTTGCTATTAATGCAGTAACAGAAACGCTTGCAGAGATAGGTGGCATGCCGTTAGTCAATGACGTGCTCTCCCCTCGCCCCCATTTAGGCAATGGTATTGAAGGCTTTGATGAACAGGGTTTTGGTCTTGTTCAAAACTATTACGGTGTTGGGGACATATCACAAGTATTGGATGACCTGAGGTTTGCGGATGAAACGTCTTCTAACTTGGGCAATGAAAGCCCGTTTTCTGGGCTCTTAGCATTTTTACCAGAAAATGCAGATACGTTTTTTATCAACGCATTTGTAGAAAACCCAGACCAATACCCTCAATTTAACGAGTTTTTTGAACTAGCTTATCTCGGTGATGCTGAAGACTTCGGCACTCATTTTAACAGTAGCAATGACCGCTCCACGGGATATGAAAAACAGTGGTTATGTCAAAATTTGCCCGTGAGTGAGACAGCATGTGCAGAAAAAACCGACACAAATTCAGGTACTAATTCAGGTACAACCTCTAACAACTCAACACAACGAGAGCTTTATCCCAGCCCAAGTGGTGGAAGCATAAACCTTGCAGTCCTTCTCATTCTCATCGGTGCCTGCCGGTACCGAGCACATCGTTGCAACCAATAGTAAAAATGGAATTGAATCAACTCATGACATTGTCCGTTCGAATTATACAAAAAACTCGCTGGTTATTACTTGCCGTTACACTACAAATGGCTTGGAACACTCCCGTATATAGTGAAGAAGAGGTGTTACCGCTTGATCACCTCTACCCCACCAATTGGCCCGGAGAATGGTCTGGTAGTGTTGGCATAGAGAGCAGAACCTATAGGGAAAGCGGTGAATTCGGCCAAGACAGTCAAAATTTTTCAGCCGTTGTTTCCGCAGAATACTTCCATAGCTGGGATAGTGGTCGCTCCAACATTCAATTCAAACCCTTTGTCAGGCTTGATCACCAAGACAGCGAGCGAAACCACTGGGACATCAGAGAATTAAGTTGGTCACACCGAGGTTCCACCTGGAACATTCGCGCAGGAATCGGCCAAGTTCACTGGGGGGTCACCGAGTTTCGCCCCATTGTCGATGTTATTAACCAAATAGATGGCGTTGAAGATACCTACATCGCAAAACAAGGCCAACCCCTTGTAAACTTTACCCAACGCACTGATATTGGCACCTTTGACGTATATGCACTGTTATCCACTCGCCAACGAACCTACCCTGGTGAAGATGGTCGGCTACGGCACCCCATCACTATCGACACCACTAACGCCAAGGAATCAATTAATGACTCTGAACCTGTCGACTACGCAATTCGTTGGAAACAAACCTTTGATGACCTAACGATTTCCCTCTCGCATTTTCACGGCACCAGCAGAGACCCGCATTTAATATTTAACTTTGATTTTTCCAAACCTCGTTTGATCCCTATATACGAAGAGATCGACCAAAGCAGCATTGAACTTGAATACCTATGGAACGAGACCACTTTCAAACTGGAAGCCTTGACTCGATCCGGTGACGCTGCCAACTATGAACAAGCAAAAGGGGGTGTTGAATACACCTGGGCAGGTGCATTTAATAGTGACTGGGATGTTACCGGCATACTGGAATATATGTGGGACAGCAGAAAAGGCGAAGCTCCTAGTTTCTTGGATCATGATTTTCTTTTGGGCTTTCGTTTATTCTCCAATGATATTAACAATACCCAGCTTAAAATGGGTTTCCTTATTGATGATCAAACCCGAGAGAAAGCCGTTAATCTTGAATTCTCCCGTAGTATCAATGACAACTGGGACGTTCGTGTATTAGCGAGTGCATTTATCGAAACAGACCCAGTCCCGGACAGTTTTTTGCCCTCCTCCAGCGTCATTGATTTATTAAATGACATATCCTCTGGAGAGATCACAGATGCCAATGACGCAAGAAATACGTTATTGGAATTACTGGATTTCAACATTTATGTGGACACTGATAGCGAAGAACTTCAACGCTTTATTGGAGAAGTTATTATTAACAATGACCCAACCACGCTCAACCCGATAGGCATCGCAAGTACGTTAGATTCACTTTACCGAATGGGTGATCCAAACAGAAAAATGAACCTATTCAAAGAAGATGACTATATTCAATTTGAAATTATCCGACACTTCTAAGGTCTACTTATGATTAAATGGTTATGGAATCACATACAAACAACAGCTGGCCGTGCTCAGTTTAATGCTGTGTCAGCCGCTTGCTTATGGGGGACTTGGGGTTTCCTGATGAATGTAGAGCACGGTACTGATATCGCGTTAAAAGTCGCGGTGGCGCAAGGTGGACTTAACTTTATCACTAATTTGGTAGGAACCTACATCCTCGAGTACTTCTATTTCAACTTTAGCAGAAACCCAATAACACAAGGTACAATTGCTTTTTTTGGCACCTACTGTGTCACTATGTCGGTGATAATCCCTGTTCACCTTTGGGTAGGTACACCAGAACTACTCCGAACTATAGGGCCGTCCGTCTCAATTAGCATGGTACTTACCATAATTTATCTAGTCGGACTTACAAAACTGGAAAACATTAAAAACGTAAAGGCACTTGCAGAATAAACTAAGCATCCAAAGGAATTACTATGCTACGCACTATCTTTTTAGGCCTTCTTGTTTCACTAACGACTCTATTGCCAAGCATTCAAACCTATGCGCAATCAGCAGAGGAAAAAGGCAAACAATTAGCCTTAGATTCTCTCAATAAGAGTAATAGTTTTCGAGACATTTCATCAACCATAGAAATGGTTACCATCGAAACATCAGGAAAAAAGACCGTTCGGGAAATGAACGTCAAGGTTCTGAACATTGACAATAGAAACACCATTATGAGCTTATTGGTTTTTAGTAAACCTAAGCGCGAAAAAGGCGTAGCGCTTCTATCACACGCGTTCAAAACCAAACAGGACAAACAGTGGTTATACCTACCCAATATACGCAGAACTAAAAAGTTAGCACCTAAAGGTCGCAAAGGTTCTTTTATGGGAAGTGAACTCTCATATAGTGACCTTATTCCGCAATCGGTAGAGGACTTCAACTACCGCTACCTAAAAGATGACATGGTCAATCAACGCAATTGCTCGGTAGTGGAACGATCACCTAAAAACAAAGGCTCCTTATACTCTAAGCAAATAACCTGGCTTGACAAAGAAAACCTTATAGCTTTAAAAACCGAATTTTATACGCAGCAATCTAAACCTATAAAAACACTCTTGGCTACAGGAATCATCACCGATAACCAAGGGAATAGTCGGCCAGGTTTATTGGTTATGAAAAACCATAAAACTGGCCGATCTACTCAGCTCAAAAACCTGGATTACCAGATTAATACAGGCCTACAAGAAGACGAATTTTCCGAAGCAGCGCTAGAGTTTTCACGCTGAGCATTAGCTAAAGAACAATGACAACTAAAATTACAACTACAATAATAAAAACAAGAGACACAATTTGTAATGCAAAATACAATCCTTTGGGAGCTGGCAGAAATCACTGCAATTTTCTCTCTTTGTACCCTACTGAGCCACTTCTGGGTACGACATGCGATAGGTTGGAAAAGGGCGCTAGGCTGTATTACAGTCTGCGCTGGGGTTTTGTCCCTCCCCTTACTTTTACCTTCGAACTACACTGGGACCCGCATGGCAATAGCATGCTTTAGTTTATTGACTACGCTGCGCTTTTTAGAAACGGCTTACCATAGATACCCAGATCCAAAACTACAAAATTCCCTACTGACGTATATAAAGTATCTGATGGCTGTTTCCGATGTCTATGCCCCAAAATCTGAAAAGGAACGCGCTAAAAATAGACGACTTGGATACAAACGCATGGGGCGCGGGCTTCTAAAACAAATCCCGACTCTACTGTTGTTCTCGCTAAGTACAGCATACCCCCTCATTCATAATGTGATTTTCATACATTTATCCTGGGTATTACTCGTCAGTTATTTCTGTGTCACTGGATGTCTAGATATAGGATCGGGTTTCGGCATGGCCAGAGATGGTTACAAGACAATGGAAATTTTCAACAACTCGCTTTTCGCGACATCGCCGAGAGATTTTTGGAGCCGCCGCTGGAACCTAACCTTTAGAAACTCGATGCACAGATTGATATTTATTCCTCTCAATGGCGCAACAAAACCTGTGCTAGCGGTTACAAGTATTTTTGTCTTTAGTGCCATCTTACATGAGTATATTGTTATTGCTGCAATTGGCTATACAAAAGGGCATATGACTATATTTTTCATTTTGCATGGAGTAGCAACAATGGCTCAAGGGTTCATGCTACATAAACGGTCAAACCGCCCATTGTTTAAAAAACCTGTCGCTATAGCCTTACATAATCTTTGGTTTATTGGAACATCCTACTGGTTTTTTACACCGTTTCTTACAGCGGTCCCTTTCGATACCTGGCGTTTGTGGTGATATATGATACTTGCATGCGATACTTTCATGCATTAGTGACGTTGTCTATTAGTCGTCACAAAACCCTTTTTAACCCTGGAATTCGTCGCAAAAACAAATGGCTTATAGCCAAACTAAAAGTAAGCGCCAACAATACAACCACGCTGTATTTTAGCAATGCGGAAATCTCTAGCTGACTCATTGCATACTGGGAAACGATAACGATTGGCATGTGAACTAAATATATAGAGTATGAATTTTCATTCATTAACTTTGTAAAGCTATTTGTATAATTGTATTTCTTGGAAAAAATGGATAACAACATCCATAACATGCAGAGTATTGTTGCGCAATGAAATACGGCATTAAAAAATCGTACATAACTGTTTTCGATTAAGAGTGATGTTTTGTAAAAAAATAAAGAAAATATCCACATCCCTATCACAACCGTTGCAGTAAGGATTGCCAAACCTAAATCTCCACTTTTCGTTATAGGTGCTGAAAAATCCCATTTTTTTACGCTAGCATATATGCCAAATCCAAAATATAGAAAATACAAAGGAGTTCGTGATAGTTGAATTCGGATAATGCCTTCCTGCCCTATTTTTAGCCATTGATTATCAATATAGAGCCCAGATGAAATAAAATAAACCATGACAGTTGTTATAAAAAACAACATCAAAAACCGTAAAGACGGTGCTGTGTTAACAGCACTATCACCCTGAAAATGGTTCTTGTCGCTAACGTTCCCGCGCTTGATCATGGTTAAATTAACGGCAATGGAAAATAAAACCGTCAATAAAAACAAAAACATTAGGTACCATAAGTGATCTGCAGTCATCCGACCTGGATAATACAGATTCACCAGAAAGCTAAGGTAACCTTGGTCATAGCCAGCTTTTGAGATTTCTTCAACATAGCTATTGATAGGGGTTAGAAATATAATCCCTAAAATAAAAGGGATGCATAGTCGCAGTATTTTCTTTTTAATGAAGGACCAAATACTGGCACTACGACTTAAGGAAGACACTAAGAAATATCCCGCGATAAAAAACAACGCCGGCATTGAGAAAATATCACCCAGTCGTGCTAAACCATCAAATATTACGTGATTTTTATCGTCTGGTATTGGCCATTGGTAACTCCCTAAACTCATGTAAGCCAGTGTTGCATGATAACCTACGACATTTAGAACCAAAAACCAGCGTAGATTATCTAAATAATCAAGTCGTTGTGACATATCGAATTAATCTCTAAGGAAAGTAATTTCTTGGGTGGCTTAGGTTGCATATTCTCGATTACCTGACAAGAGCATTACTCATGTTTCAACATACAGATTTGTTGTACAGCCAATAAATAATCAAGATATCGGTGGATTTCGCTGGGTATAAACTATTAACTCATGTACAACTCTTTTTTCAATTAATATCTATGGCAGTATTTCTAACTACCTAACAGCAGGCTGTGTTTTTAGCCTAAAACCTTGCAAACACCAAGGCCTTTATCCCTGCACAATTATACGTTTAATTTTCGGAATATCCGAGTATGGATACATCATTAACCCATTTTTTATCTAGATTCTTTTGTAGAGCTTATAATGGGCCGATCATTTTCTTTTCACTGAGCACAGACTCGTAACGTCATGGCCGCGTCAAGTCTTTTTAAGTGCGCCCTGGCTCATCGATCCTATCCCCCTCCAGGGGTTACCCCCTCAATAATCTCAGGCTCAACCCCTTTAACTATGTATATATGCTCAACAGGAGGCAACTACCGTGTGTTAAAGCAACGGACGTTTTAGGGGAAATATCACGCCCCGATACGAATTGGACAATAGTCCAAACAAAACCTATATTTTATTAGACTATTGTCCAATATATAGGTATCAAAATGAATAGAACACCTACAAAACGTACGCTTCTTCGCTTGGTACTGCTGATTTTTGGAAGTTGTATGTGTTTGCCCGTACAGGCGGGTAATAGTAGTGGGGGGTTTCTGGATTTTAATCTCTACCCCTATCTATCAGATGTTGATACAGATAACGTGCTGACGATAAATGTTGCCGCAAAATTGGAACATCGATTTTCTTACTTCAGTCTCACCAATTTCGGGAACCAAGGGAATTCAGAGGAACTGAGTGATGTAAATACCTTTTATACCGAACAAAATGTACGCTGGCAAATTACAGATGAGTCTCCTTTGGACTTAACGCTTCAGATGAATTTCCGAACAGGTGAGGACAACGACAGGCATCGATTAGGGGTTCGCTGGAGGTTGAGTGATACACCAGCGCTCTCTAACATCTTTAAATATCTGAACATGTCTTATTCCATCAACTTTCATATGGTCCAATTCGACAGTGAAAGTGCTGACGTGAGACAGTTGGAACATGTATTCAAATTAGGTTTCCCTTATTTAACCGATCGATTGTATCTTGCGGGGTTTGTTGATCACACCTTTAACCAGGACCTAGCGACAGGATTTCCCAATAACCCTATTGTGGGTGAGGCGCAGTTAGGTTTTCGATTAATCGAAAACCTATTCCTTATTACTGAATATCGCATCAACGAATATCGCCGTAGTGACGTAAACAATCTCGCCATCGGTGTTGAATACAAGATGACGTGGTGATTATTCAAATAGGACAACTTCAACGAGTATTTTCAACGCTAACTTTAGGTTCATATCTATGAATATCCGTTTGATGATTTTTTGTTTTTTGTTGGTAAATAGCTTTAGTGTATTCGCTTCGGAATTCTCTATCGGCTTATCTGTTTGGTCAGGATACCCTGAAAGCGTAAGGGGTTTTA
>CAJXZM010000239.1 GCA_913063125.1 uncultured Gammaproteobacteria bacterium
CCCAATGTTTGATAATAGCGATAAGTAAAAATATGGTTCGATCAAAGAACCCCGGACAGTACACCAACACATAACCACTTGTCCGTCGAAATTGAACAAGCTTTAGGGAGAAGCCACGCTCTTTAAAGTGTAGATGCTGCAATTCAAGGTAAGAGCGACTATGAGTAAAGTCATAAGGAACATCGCGCCCAAACGTAGCGGGAAGGCCTTTACCGTTTTTGTAGGCCCTAAAGTCATCAACCAAAGACTTGGTTTTTAGCTCACCTAACGATTCCTTTAACTCCTTACTGGTGAATATCCTTACCACCGTCAAGCACCTCTTTTATGACCACTCTTCATAGTCTCCGCCATCACCATTCTTAATTTTTGAAGCCATCTCGCTGGCGACCTTATCCATATCTAACCCCTCACCAGTAAATTTGGCTGGAATGTTTTTTACATCGGAGGTGCCGCGCTGCGAGAACTCTACAAATTCAACCATATCTTCATACAGTTCCGCAGGCACTGCATAAAACTGAATTTCATTGTGTGATGACACAGCAATGGCATCGCCTCCTGCTTCAGCAATAGCAGCATTGGGGTTGGATTTAAACTTGCTAATTGGCGTCGTATATCCACACATAACTTTCTGCAACATGACAAATATCCAATAAGTGATCTACATGAGATCCATTATAGGGCCAAATATAGATCTAAGTATAGGTCTTTTTGTGAGCTAATAATTAGCAGTAATTGGAGCGACTGATCGCTCATCCACCAAACGCCGCTTCAAATCTGCCGCCAAATCCGAAACATGCGGTGGATAATTCATTGATATATGATTACCCGGCACACGATGCACAACAAACTCACCACTCACCAACGGCTGCCACGTTTTATGAGGAGCACCAGGGAAGTTTGGCATCGCTTCGGTATGACGATAAAACAACACATCACCATCGTAAGGCAAGGGATCATAACCATAGGTCGCCTCTTGATGCGCTATCCAGGTGGCAAATAGCGGAACACCCAAATGCGGCGGTAACGCACTACGCTTATCCTCATGTATTGCTTTCTCCAATATGTAATCAATTTGGCCTTTCTCTTCAAAACGGCGTAACTCTTCTAAGTCTAGCTCCATCTTATCCTGCATTAAGTACTGCAGTATTGCCGCACTATCCTTCAAATGCCTCGGCATATCCTGCGGCGCAGGTGTATCAATCATCACAATTAACGCAACCGTCTCTCCATCCGCATTTAGCTGTTGCGCCATTTCATAAGCAATCAAACCACCAAAAGAACTACCCCCTAACAAATAAGGAGGCTTGGCATCGGTTAATCGTAATTCATCAATATAAAGTTTAGCGATACCCTTCACTTTATTTAACGGCGTTACATTGCCCGCAAGCCCTGGCGCTTGAAACGCGTACAGCGGCTGATCAGCACCTAAATGCAACCCCAAGTCACGGTAGAAATAGACCTCCCCGCCAATAGGGTGCACCATAAATAATGGTTTCTTCTCTGAACTGCCCTGTTGAATTAATACCAGCGGTGACGCATGCCCATCCTCCGCAGAATCCCCCGCCATATCAGAGTGCAATGAAATCTCTTTAATATGATCTGACAATTTCGCCACCGTGGGTTTCTGAATCAATATATGAGATGCAATTGACGCATCAAACAACTGGCTCAGCTGATCCACCAACGTCACGGCAATAAGTGAATCTCCACCCAAATCAAAGAAGTCGTCATAAATACCAATCGCGTCCCCACCCAAACAAAACTTCCAGGCAGCAGCGACTTTCTCTTCAACCTTATCACGAGGCCCATCAACTGGAATATCCTGATCCGACGCCTTATCAACGATGTCATCCGTCAGCAACAAAGTGCTTTCCCGCTCATCAAGCGGTAACAATGCTCTAGGTTCAATCCAATAGGACTTACGTTCAAAAGGGTACGTTGGCAACGGCACACGATATCGCTGCCTAGCGCTATGAAACTCCTCCCAGTCAACATCCACATTATTCGCCCACAACTGCCCCATCGCTTTTAACAACTGTCGCGTATCAGATATTTCCTCAAAGGCATGGCGCATCGTTGCAATCACCAAATCCTCCGATTGCTTTTTAGCGTGCTGCTTCGCCAATGTCGTTAACACTTTACTAGGACCAACTTCCAACAAAATAAACCGCTGCTCAGCATAACTTCCAAACTCAGCCTCCCGATCTAATAACGTATGTAACCCGTCGTTAAATCGAATTTCTTTGCGTAAATGTTGCGCCCAATAATCTGCAGAAGTTGCCTGCTCATCCGTAATATATTTACCTGTCACACCCGATATAAAGGGGATATTGGGTTTTTGTGGATTCCGACGCCCTACCGAGTCTTTAAACTTCTCCAGCACAGGTTCCATCATATGCGAATGAAATGCATGAGAGGTATGCAGTAAACGATTTTGCACGCCATCTTTATTTAGCGTGTGCTGTAATTCGATAATGGCTTTTGAATCACCCGAATATACACAGCGGTTATCACCATTAATCGCCGCCAAAGAAATATCCTCGGATAAATACTCCCTAGCATTAACCTCTGGAAGCATTACGGTCAACATTCTCCCTTCAGGTAAATTTTGAATCAAATCCCCCCTAATCGCGACCAACTCCAGCGCCTGCTCCAGGCTAAACACTCCAGCAAGACAAGCCGCAACATATTCGCCAACACTATGGCCTATCATAATATCTGGCTCAACACCCCAAGACATCAATGTCTTTGCTAAAGAATATTCCAAAATAAATAAAGCCGGTTGAGTAATATAGGTTTGATGTAATAAATCAGTTTGCGCACTCATATCCAAGACATCAAGGTTTTCATACAGGGACACAAATCGCTCTTTTAGAATATCCCGACAACGATTTACCTCTTTACGAAATAGAACCTCACTTTTATACAACTGCCCTGCCATATGAAGGTATTGCGAGCCTTGCCCCGAAAACATAAAAACTATCTTTTTCGGTATATCCTTATGGGCGGTAGTTACAACATCATTGCCGTGCGATCCCTCCAATTCTGCAATCGCCTCATCTACATTACGGCACACTAAATACCGGCGGTAATCAAACCGCTTTCGCCCCACCTTCAAGCTATAACAGACATTAGAGAAATTGACATTTTCCATTGTTTTTAAATAATGCAATAAGTGCTGTGTAACCGTCTCAAGCGCAGCCGGTGTCTTGGCAGACAATACCAGTAACCCCCAAGCACGAGACTTTCCCGACGGACATCGATTGGGCGACTCCCCCAATACAACATGCGCATTGGTACCCCCAATACCAAATGAACTCACCCCTGCATACCGAATACCAGCATCAACAATCCAATCTTTTAATTCTGTGTTTACATAAAAAGGGGTCTTCTCAAAATTTATCTTCGGATTGTTTTTGAGATAATGCAGTGTCGGAGGCAATTTTTTTTGCTCTAAAGCTTTTGCGACCTTGATTAACCCCACTACACCAGATGCCGCATCCAAATGCCCAATATTAGTTTTAACGGATCCTATAGCGCACCGATCTCGCAGCACTTTCTCAGTTCGAAACGCCTCGCTTAACCCTTCAATTTCAATTGGGTCTCCCATCTGCGTTCCCGTACCATGGGTTTCAACATAGCTAATATCACCTGGGGATATATCAGCACTCGCAATAGCCGATAAAACGGCCGTTGCCTGGCCTTCCACTGCCGGGGATGTAAAACCGGGCTTATTTGAACCATCATTATTAATAGCCGTACCATTAATGACGGCATAAATATGGTCATTGTTAGCCAGAGCATCATCTAAACGCTTAATAACCACCGCACCTGCACCCTGCCCTTGCACAGTACCTTCAGCAGCAGCATCAAATGCGCGGCAATGGCCATCAGGTGACATAATCATACCGGGTCGATAAAGATAGCCCGATTTCTCTAGGCGACCTAACGATACCCCGCCCGCTAAGGCCGTATCACACTCTTGATTTAACAACGCTTGGCATGCCGTATGCACAGCCACCAAAGACGTTGAACAAGCAGTCTGTACAACAACGGCTGGTCCGTTAAGATTTAATTTATACGCTATACGAGATGCCAAAAAATCTTTGTCATTCCCAATCATCAATGGGTAATCCCCCATTGCCTGAACCAGCTCTTGGTGCCCCGATAAATTGTTCATCATATAATTATTGATGCCAACACCGGCATACACACCCGTGCGCCCCTTTTTACTATCAGGAATAAAATTAGCATCTTCAAATGCCTCCCAAGAGCACTCCAAAAATAAACGCTGTTGAGGATCAGTAATTTGTGCCTCTCGGCTAGAAAAACCAAAAAATGAGGCATCAAAACCTTTAACGTCTAAAATTGCACCTTTTGCTCTGACATATTTCGGGTCACTTAATAGGATTTCTGATACTCCTGCCTCACGTAACTCCTCTTTACTATAAAACGCTATAGACTCCTTTTTGCTTGCAATATTATCCCAAAAACCACTTACATTCTCTGCACCAGGAAATCGCCCTGCCATTCCTACGATAGCCAATTTCATGCCCATCACGGATTCCATTGACCTTCGTCGCAACCTAAGTCGCTCTAAATACGTATCCTGGTGAAGGTAAGACATATCTCCTCCTTCAACTTTTTCTAGATAGCTAGATAAAGCCTGTATCGTCGGATATTTAAACAAATCAATCATCGACAATTTACTCTTTAACCTCTCCGGAAGCTTTCCAAACACTCTAGCTAATAGTAAAGAATGCCCACCTACGTCAAAGAAATTTTCACAGGTACTAACTTTTGATAACGGTAATAATGACAACCAAACATCAGAAATAATACGTTCAATTTCATTCTGTGGAGGAGAATATTCCTCATCACTAGATCCTCCACTTATGATGGGAGTCGGCAGATTATTACGATCAATTTTTTTATTTACCGTCAATGGAAATGCATCCAACAAAATAAATGCCGATGGCACCATATAATCAGGAATTTTTTCTTTAAGGCAACGTCTCAAAACATCAGAGCTTGTATCCCCCCCTGGTGTTCTAACAATATATGCGGCCAAATATCTATCTTCAGATGCACCACCTGCACCATCACATGCGACAACAAGAGCATCTTCAACCGAAACATGTTCTCTCAAAATAGACTCAATTTCACCTAATTCAACACGAAACCCTCGGATTTTAATTTGATGATCCATTCTCCCCAAATATTCTATATTCCCATCTTCTAGATATCGAACCAGATCTCCAGTTTTATATAACCTAGCCCCTTCCTTGTCATCAAATGGATTAGGTATAAATTTTTCATTAGTAAGGTCTTCTCGATTCAGATAACCTCTTGCCAAACTGTCGCCACCAATATGAAGTTCGCCAGGCACTCCTATTGGCTGTAGATTGAGATATTTATCCAATACATAACTCTGTGTGTTAGCAATAGGCCTACCAATCGAAACGGCTGAATTACCTTCCACTTTAGCAACCGTTGCCCAAACGGTGGTTTCGGTTGGTCCATATGCATTAAATACATCTCGGCCTTTAGACCATGCTTTCACTAATGCTTGAGAGCATGCCTCCCCCCCAAACACCAGAGTTTTTAACTTATCTAATTTCTTTGGTTGTAGAGCACTGGCAACCGGCGGCGGAAGCAAAGCCCAAGAAATATCATTATTTGACAAGTATGAAACCAACCCTTCGCCGATCAGATTTTCCTTTCTTGCTAAATATAGCGTAGCGCCGAATTGTAACGCTAAACTAATTGCAAAAATCGACGTGTCAAAATTTAGTGAAGCAAATAGTAAAATTCGATCACGCTCCGAAACATCAAATACACAGCGATGTGAAGCCACAAAGTTACTTAACGCTTTGTGCTCTATCATTACTCCTTTAGGATTACCCGTTGATCCTGACGTATATAGCAGGTATGCCAAGCTGCCTTTATCAATTTCGATTTCAGGTGCTGTAATAGGCTCATCAGAAAGCGCACCTATAAGTACATCTAAACATAGTAAGGATGCACTTGTTTCAGGGAGATTTTCTTTTCCACTTGTCGTTGTTACAATAAAGGAAAGCCCTGAGTCTACAATCATATATTGCAACCTATTCTTAGGGTAACCAGGATCTAATGGTAAATATGCCCCCCCCGATTTTAAAATCGCCAACAACGCAACTATCATTTCTGGCGATCTATCCAATGAGATACCTACAATCACCTCTGAAACCACACCTAAACCAATCAAATAATTAGCAAGCCGATTTGACTCCTCATCTAACGATCGATATGTCGTGGTGCTCCCCTCAAAATTTAGCGCGATATTTTCTGGATATTTACCCGACACGTTAGAAAACACTTTTGAAAATGGCACGTCATCGCTACACGAAAGCGCGCTATCATTCCATTCCTCCCTAACCTTTACACTCTCATCCTTTGTCAACAAAGAAAAATTAGAAATTTTTCTACTAGGATCATCTATCATGCAACGCATTACAGATTCAAAATGATGTGCCATTCTCGATATAGTACTTTCTTTAAAAATATCTTTATTGTATTCAATGGAAATTGTTATATCTTCTTGTAATTTGTGAATTTTAAACGTCACATCAAAACTATCAACCTGCTGATCAATGGAAAGCCTCTCCCATACCCCCATACCCCCCATATCCCACTGATGAATACAACCTTTGTCCGCTTTGACAATAGGATCATCTCTATTTTCAAATTTATTAATATTTTCCCAAACAAATGCCGTTTGAAAAAACTGGGATTGATTATCACCTCGATTAATCGCCAATTTTTCTGAAATAAGAGATAGAGGATACTGGCCATTTTCAATTGATTTTCTGATTTTTTTAGCCAATGATTTAGTGAAATCTTCTATCGTTTCTGAAGAGTCTATTTTTGAACGAATAACTATTGGATTAACAAAATAACCGTATATACCAGAAAACTCTCTACCACGGCCCGCTGTAGGAGTACCTACAGAAATATCATTCTGGCCACTATATTTGTGCAATAACAGATGATATGCGGCCATATACATAGAAAAAGGAGATACGCCCGTACATTCAGCCCGGTTGAAAAAACTTGAAGTCACACTTTTATCTAAAGCGAATGTATATACGCCACCATTGCACGACACTGATGATGATCGAACATAATCAAGAGGAAGATTCAGTGTTTCTCCCAACCCAACCAGTTCCTTCAACCAGTATTCTTTCTGCATTTCTCCTTCTGAGCTACTAACGAATTCATTTTGCCACTTAACAAAATCGCTATATTTTTTATCACTCCTTGGTACATCAATATTTCTGCCTTCCTTTAAGGCAGGGTATAGATCCCTCAGCTCGTTAACAAGCATCATCACTGACCAAAGGTCTGTGCTTATATGCTGAAAGAAAAAACCTACAATGCGTTTGGCGTTTTTTCTATTAAAAACTACCCATCTAGCAGGTGGATAGTTTTCCAAATCAAACTCTCGACGAACCTGCTTATCAAGGAGTGTATCTATAAACTCCTTATCCTTCATTTCATCAACTGAATACTCTTCAAAAACAAATGGCTTCTCTTTAGGAACATACTGTATGCACTCACCATCTTTTTCTCTGTACAAGCTCATTAGAGACGGGTGTTTATGCGCCAATACTTTTAACGCTTCTTTTAGAACCTCTATATCAACATGGTCTGGAATACTCCATACCCAATGTAAATTATAGATACCGGTTCCAGGCATGCATTTATGCAGCAACCATAATGCCTGTTGGCCATAGCTTAGCGGAATACCTTCATACGCTTCTTGCTGATCATCCATCATCATTACTCTCCCAAAATAAAGGTGGGGGCGCTACAAAGGAAACCAATGTAGATTGGTTCCAATTAACGTCCGCGCTACCACAATACAATCGAGGAATAAATTCTGAAATACATAATCCTAAGAGGGTAGTAAGTGAAGTGAGCTGAAAGCAAACTGACAATCATCTCTACTCCTGTAGAAAATGAAATGTCGATAAGCTACCAACAACAGACTTACGTACCAAGGTGCCAGACTTCAGGTCAAATTAACAGCAAAATCGTTCAAAAAACAATCCGCAGGTATATTTTGACAGAAAACACAGGAGGAGACATCTGCAGCCACCTCTCCCTCCTAATTAATACTCCACAGATGCTAAACGCCGCTTCAAATCTGCGGCCAAATCCGAAACGTGAGGCGGGTAATTCATCGTTATATGATTACCCGGCACACGATGCACCGCAAACTCACC
>CAJXZM010000240.1 GCA_913063125.1 uncultured Gammaproteobacteria bacterium
TGCTTGATGATTGGATGTCAAAATACGAAGTGGCATCTGAGACGTTAGGTAGCTGATGATCCATTATTTTTATTTTGAGGAATATACAATGTGACCATCGTATATTCGAAACTCCGTCTTCTTATTTTTTTACGGCCCGTAAGTTTGGTTGTGGTCAACAAAGCTTACAAAGTGATCATTCAGTATATCGCCCTAGAAGGTTATGTTGAACCCCTTTTCCATCTATATATAGACCATAATGACCTAAATGGGGTGTATTTTAATAAAAGATCCTAAGTTGTTTTGGCTTGTGTGGCAAAATAAACATAATGTAGCTGCTGTGTTGTCAACGTATTCAACATAGTGTTGTGAGAATATAGTGCTAACTGAAAGCGTCATAATAGAATTTTCTACAGAATGGTTAGAATCAATAAAATAGTTAAGGATGTAATGTGAAGATAGATCACCGATATCATGAACCTGACCCTGTCGCGATTAAGCGAACCAATCAACTCTATGGACCAATCTCTCGTTATCATCGCCATAAAGTTTATGGTATGAAACATATTCCTGCCGAGG
Organism: uncultured Gammaproteobacteria bacterium; assembly: GCA_913063125.1. Lineage (GTDB taxonomy): Bacteria > Pseudomonadota > Gammaproteobacteria > Pseudomonadales > Ketobacteraceae > 42-54-T18. The sequence continues at coordinate 559 of CAJXZM010000240.1, forward strand.
GGCGATGTATCATTGCGGTGAATCATAGTTTTGCAACATACGATAACGCACTCTTATCTCGAAAAATAAATGAAGGTACGGGACGCATCGTGAGAAGTTTGGCTGATCGCTCTCTGTTTTACGTTCCATCTATTGGCCGTGCTATCGCTAAGTCTGGCGCTGTACCGGCCCGACCAAAAGTGGCGGAGTTCTTGTTGTCGGATAGAGAGCAGCTTGTTCTTGTAGCACCAGGTGGCATGCGTGAGGCGCTTAGGCCGTCCTCCGAAAAGTACACCGTATGCTGGGAATCTCGAAAGGGTTTTGTTCGATTAGCGATTAAAACACAAACGCCTATTATTTTGTCGTGTTGCCCTGGCGCCGATGACTTGTATACCGTATATGAGAATACATTGACTAAAATGGTCTACCGACGATTTCGATTACCCGTTACGGCAATTCGTGGTCTGGGTTTGTCATTGCTGCCTAGGCCAGTCAAGCTAGAACATTATTTAAGTGAGCCACAGTTTCCGCCAGTTGTTGATGTAAATGATGATATGGCATTTTCACAGGCGGTAGATCAATGGCACGTAGAGCTGTCGAGAAAAATGCAAGAAATGCTCGACGAGCATCAGTGATTTTTTGGCTGACATCAAATTGTAAATAATATTTGCGATATTGATTTTATGACATAAGATGAAAGTAACGAAATACATGGTCGGGCTTTACTTCTTTCTTAGGAAATGGTGGAAGTAACGCTTGATAAGGAGGCGCCTTCAATACAAAAACACAACGTGCTTGTATATTGAATCAACCTGACTTATTTGAGGATAGACCATGACTCGTAATGGTGTTTACGCCCGAAAAGCCTATGTACTCGATACCAATGTATTAATTCACGATCCCAATTCCCTCCTTAATTTTGACGAACATCTCGTCATTATTCCCATGACTGTTTTAGAAGAGCTTGATAAGCTAAAAACTGGCAATAAATCCGTGGCAGCAGAGTGTCGTTCTGCCGTGCGTTTAATCGATAGTTTAATCGGTGATGTACCCCCCGAACGTCTTGATGGCGGGGTTCCTATTTATCGAGATGAAGGTGAGCCTACGAAGGGACGGATTGCTGTTGTTACCAATAGGCCAGGAGAACCTTCGGAAACCTGTCTGGCGAATAATACAAATGATAATATTATTATTAATCGCGTTGTCCAAATGCAGGTGGAAAATCCAGACTGTCGTTACACTCTCGTTACCAAAGATATCAATATGCGCCTGAAGGCGCGGGCCTGCCATATTAATGCAGAGGACTACCATAATGATCAATTGGTGTCTGATATAAAACAGCTAACGAAAGGTTACATTGAGTTTTCTGGAGAATTTTGGGATAAGGTTAGTCAAGTTGATACGATTCAGCGTGGTAGTATTACTTATCACTCTATTCCCCGCGACACATTTGAGAATGAAGTTTTCCTAAATCAATTTATTCTGGATGAACACGATTTCGTTGGGAAAATAAAAGAAATATCCGATGAGCATATCGTTATTCAGCATTTGCGAAAAGAATCATTAATGGAACAGAAAGCATGGGGTTTAGCGCCGAGAAATATTTATCAGGCACTGGCGTTGAATGAGTTGCTTGATCCTGATATTCATTTGGTGAATTTAACGGGAGCCGCAGGCTCAGGAAAAACCATTTTAGCGCTGGCTGCTGCGATTGAAATGACAATAGAAAGCAAACGTTACAACAAAATCATCGTTACTCGAAGTACACCGTCGTTAGCAGAAGATCATGGCTTTCTGCCGGGTAATGAAGAAGAAAAAATGGATCCTTGGTTGGGAGCCATAACGGATAATATTGAAGCATTGCATTCCAATGATGAAAGCCCACAGGGTAGTATCGAGTACGTGAAGTCTAAGGCGAATATTCAATTCAAGGCGTTAAATTACATTCGAGGAAGAAGTTTTCAGCGCAGCATGATCCTTATCGATGAATGTCAAAACCTAACACCCCACCAGATTAAAACAATCATTACTCGGGCGGGAGAGGGAAGTAAAGTGGTGTGTTTGGGGAATTTGGCGCAGATTGACACCCCTTATCTTTCCCCCACAAGTTCAGGTTTAACCTATATGTCTGAACGGTTTAAGGGGTTCCCTCACGGCGCCAGTGTGCAATTAGAGGGTGTGCCACGCTCTGTGCTTGCTGAGTATGCGGAAGAACACCTTTGATTTAGATTGCATTTTCTTAACATTTTGCCTTTACATCTTAACGATAATGATTATCATTAAGATGTAAAGGCAAAATGTTAAGAGGATTGCTCATGTGTTCGTCTACAAACTCCAGTTCAAGCAAAACCTGTGTTCGCCGACAGCGGTCATCACCAAGACAGAAGTTGTGGCAGTTAGATATTACTTATCATTGCAGCATTATTGGCACATGTTTGACGCTGAAGGAATTGCGCCAAGTAGCGAAGAAGTTTGACTTGGCTCTTAAAGATGAAATGTCGGATTACGAGTTGCATGGGGCATTTGTGAATTCGGCGTGTACCCCAAATGAACCAACACGTCACATCCATAAATTGCTTGAAAAAAAATATAGTCAAACGATTCGGACGTTTAGTAAAGCGACTACTGAAAAGGAGGTGGTGAGGCTGTGGGATGAGTCGCTTGATAGTGGAAACGTGGGGGCAGCATTTTGGGCAATATTAACCGGTTCAGAAGCATCAGTTCTTTTCCTTCAGCGTGTTATCGGTGAGATACACATGTTGTCACATATCTCCGGTGCATCGACTCGTAGTGATATTCGCTCGCTAGGAAAGCTTCGGGATCAGCAAGTGTTAGCCCGTGATACCTATGACAAAAACTCGAAGCTTATGGAGAAACGGTTGCGCAAGAAGGATATGGAAATTGCAGACCTTCGGGCTGAGAACGAACGCCATTTTCAAGAAATTCAAGAGCTTAAAATAAGCCGACAACGATTGCATGAATTGGAACAAGAAGGTAAATGCGCGCAGCTGGAGCTCATGGTAGAGAATGTTACTGGTCAGTTTTACAAGGCGTTATCAAGAGCCAATCAGTCTGAAAAAAGCACTAGAGAATTTGAGCAACGGGTCGAGCTATTAGAATTTGAGAAATTATCGGCAGAGAAAAATGCTGATGAGTATCAAATGCAGTTGAAGGCAGTGGAAGCAACGTTAAATCGAATGCTTGACTCTCACTGTGCCGATAAATGTGAATTATCGAATACTTCTGCCTGCCCTCTAAGTGACCTAAAAGGTATGAATGTTTTGTATGTTGGGGGGAGGGCTAGTCAGAGCGCCCATCTTCGAGCAATGGTAGAGCAGTGTAATGGAGGGTTTATTTATCATGATGGTGGTCGGCATGATGGCCGGCAACGATTAGATTCTGTGTTAGCACAAGCGGACACTGTTGTATTTCCGATGGACTGTGTGAGTCACGATGCTTACTACTGCATTAAAAAACACTGCGAACGCTTAGACAAGAAACTGGTGATGATACCTCATGCTAGTTTGTCTGCCTTTGCAAAAGGATTAGAGGAAGTCGCAGCTTAGTCCACCAATAATACGGAGAAATTCATGACAGATTTTCGGTCACTTATCGTTTCAATTATGTTGGTATCCGCAATAATGACGATGGCTTATGTGGGAGGCGTCTATATCGAAGATAGTGTTGATTTTGTCACTATTGAAATTCAGTCTAACGACCGATCATTGGGCTGGATGTTGGCAAAAATTTAGTAGTAAAATTGGGGTTCATTTTATGTTAATACCGTTATACAGGAGTAGAAAATGCCCGAACGCAAAAAAATAGTGGCTAAAGGCGAACCAAATCGAGAGCAATCTTGTGACCTTGGATTTGTTCCAGCTAAGCGCTTTAAAACGCAAAGAAGTATCGTTTCTCTAGAAAATATCGCCTATAACGCCACTTTGATGGCTGATAGAGAACGAGTTGCAGCCTTTGATGGTGAGTCATCTTATTCTGTTTGTGTTATCGAGTGTCAGCAATCTCTGGCGGCGACGGCGCAAGCAGAAATAATATTACGTAGAATTTTTAACTGATCAGTGAGTATTAGATGTCAAATGTAAATGTTTTAGAGGAACAAGAGTTGGACCTAAAGGGTATCAATATCCAGTTGCGTGATAAATCCCCTTTGGAGATTGTTCAGTGGGCGGTAGGTCTTAGTAAGAAAACGATAGTGACAACCAATTTTAGACCGCTGGAGGCGGTTATTTTGCACATGGCTAAGCTAGCGGATCCAGAAATGGATGTGCTCTGGATTGACTCTGGTTATAACACCAAAGCCACGTATCTGTTCGCCGAGAAAGCCATTGAAGATATGGCGCTTAATACCCATGTATTTAACCCATTAATGACCGCCGCTAGGCGAGATTCGATTATGAATGGTGTGCCTGACGTGGATTCTCCGCTACACGACGAGTTTACTCGTCAAGTAAAACTTGAGCCCTTTAAGAGAGCGATGCAGGCATTTTCTCCAGAAGTTTGGCTTACGGCAATACGAAAAGACCAAACGCCTTTTCGTAATAATTTGGATATTGTTACGCAGGATGAAACGGGTTTGATCAAGGTTGCGCCAGTATTTTATTGGACCGATGTGGATATGGAAGGGTACCTTTTAGAAAATAATCTACCAGACGAAGAGGATTATTTTGATCCAACCAAAGTGTTGGGTGATAGAGAGTGTGGTTTGCATACGCAGTCACCAGTGGCTTAGCGCTGCTAACTGTTGGTTTTCGGGTAATAACCCTAAGAGAATGTGATGATAGGCTGCTGGGGTTGTTACCGTAAATATTATGGATGGTTATGTTTCATCAGCTATTCATGTTGGGGGTACTTAACGCTTTTTCAAGATTACATGAGAATGTATAAAAGAGGGGATATCAGAACAAATAGATTGCAATTAACTTGCATTGCCTTTCTTTACGTATTACGACGCTTTGTTAATATATGACGATATGAGTGAATAGCAAAATCCTTACTATGTAGCACCACCAAAAATTTGGCTTGTTCTGCGGGCATAATCTAGCGTGGATTAATGATTGATTTTTGGTTCATGAAGTTAGGATTGTCATATTCTCTACTCAAGGTTTTGGATGATAGCTTTTCGTAATTCGTTTAATACTATGGGTTTCGATAAGTGGGCGTCCATACCTGATTGTAGACACTTCTCCTGTTGTTCTGGCAGGGCATTTGCTGTTAATGCAATAATAGGAGTAGGCGATAGACTGCTATCCATTTCGTGGCTTCGAATGGCCTTTGTCGCTTCGTATCCATTCATGACAGGCATTTCGCAATCCATTAGAATGATATCAAAATTACCGCTTTGAAATGCATGTAAGCCAAGCAGTCCGTTCTCTTCTACTTGATAATTAATTTTTAAACTTTTTAACATTTTGCTAATAACCAGCTGATTTACACTGTTATCTTCAATTACCAGAGCCTTTTTATTGACGAGTTTTTCTGTGTCGGAGCTATTAGGTTTTTCTATGCTCTTAATGGGTTCTCCATTCGTTAGCTCTGCACTGAACCAAAATACAGAGCCTTTCCCCTCTTTGCTCTCTACACCTATCATTCCCCCCATGAGTTCCGTTAGTTTTTTACATATCGCCAATCCCAACCCGGTCCCACCATATTTTCTGCTGGTATCAGAGTCCGCTTGCACATAGTTTTTAAATATTCTTTCCATTCCTTTTTCTGACAAGCCAATGCCAGAATCCTTGACGCTGAATTTGAAGAAGTTGTCATTATCTATTCTCTCAATTTGTAACAGGATTTCTCCCGATTCAGTAAACTTAAATGCATTACTTAGAAAATTAGTTAATATTTGTCGAAGACGCGTTGGATCTCCTTTTACAAATGGTGGTATATCTCCAATGTAATTGACGGAGAATATAATGTTGTCTTTTTTTGCACTTACTGAAAAAAGCGCTTCAATATCAGATATCATTTTCTTGAAATCGATATCAATTTTTTCTAAACGCATTTGGCCTGCGTCAATCTTTGAAAAATCCAGAATGTCGTTAATTATGCGTAATAAAGATTGTCCTGATGCCTTAATGATATTCACATAGTCTATTTGTTGTTGATTTAATGTGGTTCTTTCCATGAGTTCAGCAATACCAATCACTCCATTCATTGGCGTGCGTATTTCATGACTCATAGAGGCTAGAAAATCACTTTTTGCCTTAGCTTCAGCCTCTGATTTTAAGGCTTTTTGTTCAATTAAAAATTGCTCTTCCCTTGCAATTAATTCGCGTTTTAAGCTGTTCTCTCTTTCGGTTATTACAAGCGCTTCATTTTCGAATGCTCTCTTTTGTGCATCAAAAAGATCCTTTCTTTCTTGATTAAAACGGTTGGCTAACCCTAACGCTAACAGGACAACAATCATGACGGATCCTATCTGAACACCGTATTCTGTGAAGAAATTAACGGGTAGAAGGCCGTATGCACGAAACAAAGTAGCACAGCCGGTAATTACAAAACTTCCATAACTTATTAAGTAATACTTTGCAGGGTCAAATCCCTTTTTCCAGCCTATATAGGCTGCAGATGTCATAATAACAGAGCTGAAAAGAATGCCCGCCATAATGAGGGTAATACTGAAAGTAAAGTCATCAATAAATATTGTAAATAGCGATAACAATGAAAACCAAAAAACTGCACCAAGTGCTTTATGTAACCTAGGAGAATATATATCTGTACGTAAATAAAGGCGGGTAAATTTGGCGTTAAATGCGGTTCCGAAGGCCAAAATCATTGGTCTAAACCATTTGCTGAATTCTGGATTGTCCGGTGCAATATATTCTTGAAAGAATCCGTTCAGCGACATTTGAGCACCAACAAAACAAAATAGAAACGCGATATAGTAGAAAGTTGACTCATCTCGCAAGGTTACGAACAAGAAAAAATTGTAGATAATCATAACTAACATTATTCCATAATAGATGCCGAGCAAATATTGTTCGTTATGGTCATGTCGCTTGTAAGCTGAAGGCTTCCATATGTTTATTGGCAATTGAAGAGTGTCACGTGACTCAATTCTCATATAAAAACGTTTAGCTTGCTTTGGGTCCAATTCGGCGTCAAATATAAAATATCTATGGAAATTTACGCGAGATTTAGTCGGCAAAGAGTCTCCGGAATCTTCGCGCTCATAGTCACCCTTTAGATTTGGCTTGTAAAAAGACACTCTATCTAATAAGGGGTACGGGATTTCAAAAATTACAGAGCAGGGCTTTGGCGTGTTATTTTTTAGTAAGAAGGTTACCCAATAAGCCGAGGATGTAAATCCTTTACTCGGAATGTTTGATGCGCTTTTTCCCCACATATCTGGCTCTTGTGCTTCTTTTGCCAATATACCTGGTAGATCAAATAAATGCTCTACATCTTCAAACAAATAGACTGAATGGCCTATGGAGTCCCTTTCGACAATACAGGCTGAAATAGGGGTGATTTTATCATCAGTTTTTTCTGCTGCTATTGAAGGGATGGATCCACAAAACAGGAAAAAAGTAACGTAGATAATAAGGAGGCTAAATCCTTTGCGGGATATCGCTATTGGTAGCAAAAATCTTTTCCTTTACAGTCAGTTATAGTGTTTTTAAGTAAGGCTATATGTCGTCAGAAATGAAATATTTCACTAATATAGTATAAGTAGATGCGGATAGGTAGTTTTAGGGGG
>CAJXZM010000241.1 GCA_913063125.1 uncultured Gammaproteobacteria bacterium
CTTTACCAAGAGATGATACAACACCACCTGTCACAAAAATATATCGTGTCATTACAATCCACTGAGACGGAAATTAGAGAAAATGTGAGGGAGCCAACGGCTCAGAATGGGCGCTAATTCTACAGTATTAAAGCTCAATGCTCAATCAACAGGTGCAACAGTTTCACTCAATACTTACTCAATGCCCACCCAGCATTTACACAGCAGCATAAGGCCACCAAGCAACCCAACGCTTTTCAACACAAGATTCGGCACAAACATCACCCCCACAGGCAATAAGCCCTGGGGCTAATAATAGCGCATCATCACAATATAGCAGAGGCTGCTTACGTCTAAACCAGGGGGGGGTGCGGCTTTGTTGCCACCAATGTTTCAGCGGATTTACCGAACGGGCTACCGGCTGCAAACTATCTTTGGAGGTGCCTATACGAACAGAAACCCTTAGCCATTGGTCAGCCGTCAAAGACAGCGGTAAAATCCCATAAAGAATAGCGCCTTCCCGAGACCGAAGTTGTTCCAGGGCTTCCTCGTTTGAGGATATAAACAATTCACCTCCCCAGGGCAACTCATAAGCTAGGATCTCGGCACAATCCACCTCGCCATCATTCATCTCATAGCTCACATCTATACGTTCAAGGCTCTCTAGCGACACCGGTTGCTTCTGATGAAAAATACTATCACCTTCCGCTACTGGTGAAACTGGTGAAAGTAAATATAGAGCGCCATCATAACGTCGAACCTCTCCTCCGGGCCATTGCACCAGAGGGGTAGCGTCTTCACGAGCGGGTATAACTTCAGTTAAAACACGCATCAACACAGCCTCTGAAGGTAAAGGAAGCCTCTGTTCGCGCAAGCAATACCGTAAAACATTGCAAATGCGCAGCGAAGAAAGCTCCGCGAGCAGCTTTACATCCAAGCACCCAGCAAAACCATCCACCTCTCGCTGCAATCTATCCGTATCCAGCGCAGCCAAATCATCAGCTAAACTCTGCGCCTCAGAACACAACCGTGCTGAACGAGAAATACTGGTTAACATGGCAGGCCACCGACCTCCCAGTAAGGGCAATACATCGTTGCGCAAATGATTTCGGTCATACTTTGAATCTGCATTTGACTCATCTTCAACCCAAGATAACGCTTCTGATTGAGCAAAAAGCTCTAAATCTTCTCGCGATATCGACAACAACGGTCGTAACACCGGCATTTCACCATACTGACTCTGTACCTGCATGGACCCCAAGCCCAATGGACCACTACCTCGCATTAATCGAATAAAAAATGTCTCAGCCTGATCATTAAGGTGATGAGCCAATAAAAGAACGCCATCATCCGCACAAACATCCTGAAATACACGATAACGCGCATCTCGAGCCGCTGATTCAATACCTTTTCCCTTAGCGTTCACATCGACCTTTTTAGAGGTAATGGGAAGCTCGTATTGTGCGCAGACAGCCTCGCACTGGGCCTGCCAACTATCAGCATTAACAGATAGCTGGTGATTTATATGCACAGCTTCCAAGCTATAGCATTTTTTTTGAGAAAGCTGATTACAATAATCGACTAACAATTTCACTAAAACGGCCGAATCCAAACCACCGCTGTAACCTACAACAAGCCGCTGCGGTTCAAGGGATAGCGGAGCTGACAACAGCGCCCCCCTATCCCGCTGAACTTGTTGTAACACCTGGTCAAGCTTTTCGAAGTAGATGTTTTTAATAGTGGTCATTGGCATAACGGGTAATTTGGATACTCCTCTTGTTCTCGTTTCTAGGGTATTAAATGCTAATCGACCGACGACGGTACATTGCAATGCCTATCGCAAAGAATGTTAACAACGCAGGTACCAAAGCAATATTGATCACTTTCAACCACATATCTAAATTATCTATATCTTGATTAAGTTGGTGCTGCACCTCTCGTAACTGCTTACGAATAGCCAATTTTTGATCCTGAAACTTAATTAGCTCAGCCTCCTGCTCTGGTGATAATGTTAGCATATTGCCACTATCGTCCCGCTGATTTTGTAATGCAACCAGCTTCTGCTCTGCCGCCACTAGTTGTTGCTGTAACTGCTCCTCTTTTTCTCGAAAAGCAGCTTCAGCTTGGTAACGCATATCTTGCACTACCGTAAAGGGACGAATAAACCGGCCTCTACTCCTAATACTTATTAGATCAGAGCTACCTGACAACGCATCAACACTATTGACAAAAAATGAACCGTTATCTGCAAAAGGCTGAGCAATACTTTGGCCAAAATAAGCCTGCACTCTCGTCCATAAACGATCTGTTAGCAAATCACTATCCGCAACAATCATCACCTGAATGTCATTCACAGATTCTGTAAGGTATTCTTTGTTCGAAGCGTCTTTATTAAGCTCTTCCTTATCCGCAGCCTCAGTTTCTCCCCCCCCCTCATCAACGGGAACACCATCAGGAAAGGCGCTTTTAACGGCTCCAGAAATTCTTGCCGCTAACACATACTGCTCACCCGTTGGATTAAAGCCTTTCGCCAAGTCTTTAGGGTTTTTGCCTGTTGCAATTTTTGCCACACTTAACGGCATTGCAGATTCAGAAGATAACAACAACGGCTTAAATGTCGTTGCAGCCCCTTCAGCAGGCATCAAATATCCTGCAGAAGAAAAGTTGAGGGATTCAAGTTGACCTGTTGTTATATCTTTTTCACCATGATTTGCATCTGTAAGCTGTAAAATCGCCAGATGTTTAAAAGGTGCCTGGCCTTGCCCTGAACTCACTTGTAACGCCAATTGATAGTCACCTATAAATTGGGTTGTATCAAATCTGACCCCCCAAGCATCAAACAATCTAGGCAATGTTGATGACAAATCTGCACCTGGTTGCTGTGCTCCCATAGGATCCCTTTCAGAAAATGGATCGACAAATACCAACAACCGCCCGCCACGTAAAACAAACTGATCAATTGCAAACAAGGTTGTAAGGGGAAGGTCTTTAGGGTGAACAACCACTAACAAATCAATATCCGCATCAATCTCTTGAACGTCATCTCTTAATTCGCTAATTTCAAACAACTGCCCTAATTGCTTCATCACAAACCAGGGTTCTTTTGGAGTCTGACTCATCATGTCAAAACCACCGTTGATCTCTAAATTGCTGATCAATCCAACTTTAGGTTTTTTAACTCGACTTGCCTGGTACATCATCCTAGCAATATCATACTCCAACAATTCCTGCCGATCGGGCTGAAAGAATGGTACGACCTCTTTACTTTGCGTACCCCCGCCGCCATCACCACTAACAACCGCCATACCAAAATAAACAGGATCAGCTCCAGCAGCAAGATTCACCGCCTCCAGGCCATATTCTGCAGCTTGATCTTCCTCTTCCGAAAACGGCTCTGGGTCAATCACATGTAAACGCACATTCCCTTCAGATGCCAACTCAAATTCCACTAGTAATTCCCGCACTTGCTTGGCATAGTTTCGCCAAGCCAACGCATCTTTTGTAGCCGTTTTTGAGAAGAAAAAGAACAAATCCACAGGCCTTTCAAGACTCGCAACTACGTTTCGGCTACCTTCCGATAAGGTATAAAGGTTATTTTCTGTTAAATCGATACGCGTATTAGTGAACAAGCGGTCAAATAATACCGTAGATACCAGCACAATACCTGCCACAACAACCAGGCCCATGCCTGAAAACAATCGTTTGGTTTTCATTAATGTCTCTCCTAGTCTGCTTTTTTCATATCAAGAACAATGCCAGTTGCAACCAACCAACCGATGATGATGACTATGAAATACAGCACATCACGAAGATCTAAAACACCTTTAGCTATCGCATTAAAGTGGGTTAAAAAACTTAACGCTGCTATCGCATCAACAACCCAATCCAACGCCCAGCCAGTAAACCACTCCTGCACTAGGTTAAAACCACTCATAACAAACAAGAAACACACTACCGCGGTAAGAATAAACGCAATAACTTGGTTTTTTGTTGCTGCCGAGATACAAGACCCAATAGAAAGAAAGGCTCCAGACATCATCCAACTACCCAAATACCCCGCCATTATTGCACCGTTATCCGGGTCACCTAAATAATTCACCGTCATCCATAGTGGAAAAGTTAACAACAAGGCGATACCAGTGAATAACCACGCCGCCAAAAATTTACCCACAACCATATCCCGCAGTGATATCGGCAATGTCATTAACAACTCAATCGTTCCGCTTTTTCGTTCTTCAGACCAAAGGCGCATTGACAATGCTGGCACCAAAAACAAATACAACCATGGGTGAAAATTAAAAAAGGCCCATAAATCGGCTTGGCCATTCTCAAAAAAACCACCAAGAAAAAAGGTAAACACACCTGTTAACATCAAAAATATAACAATAAAAACGTACGCTAATGGTGTCGCGAAATAACTGGCTAGCTCTCGCTTTAATACCACTGTAAAGTTACTCATTTATGTCGCCCCCACTTGTAATTGCTCGAAATACATCGTCAAGCTTGCCCTTTTCAACATGGAACTCATGTACTTCCCAGTTATTCTTCTGCAGTAAATCATTAATAGGCAAAAACAACGAAGCCCCCGTTTCAGGGAATATGATAAGCGACAATCCATTTCCTGATGATTCAACAGACTTCACACCATCCAGAGCCTGTAACTGTTCAAGTGCACCGCCTGCATGGGTTAACGTTAACCGAATAGCACCATGGAACCGCGAACGCGCCTCCAGCGCTTGAGGCGTATCGTCAACCAATAGTTTTCCACCGGCTATGATCATTGCGCGCGTACAGACAGCGGTGACCTCTTCCAATATATGAGTAGATATAATAACAATCTTGTCTTTCGACAAGTTTTGAATCAGCTTTCGAACCTCATGTTTTTGATTCGGATCCAACCCATCAGTTGGTTCATCAAGTACCAGGACCTTAGGGTCGTGAATAATCGCCTGAGCTAAACCAACACGACGTTTGAACCCCTTTGATAAGGTGTCGATGGTTTGGTTGAGCACCGATGTTAACTGCAATGCGTCAACCACTGTCTGCACTCGCCGCGTTAACTCTTTACCACGAAAACCTCTAACTTCAGCAATAAAACGAAGGAATTTTAACGGCGTCATATCACCATAACTCGGTGCACCTTCCGGTAAATACCCCATGATTTCACGCGCTTTGAGACTATCATCAAGTGTATTGTGGCCATACACTGTGACTTGACCACTTGAAGGAGCAAGAAATCCGGTAATCATTTTCATGGTTGTGGACTTTCCTGCGCCATTTGGGCCCAAAAAACCCAGCACTTCACCCGGATTAACGGTAAAAGAAAGGTCGTCAACTGCCGTAAACGGGCCAAATTGCTTCGTTAATTTATCAACTGTAATCATATTGTTTACTTTTCATTCCCCAACATTCCATCTCAACCCACAAGCCCAACATACTATGCCAATAGACCTCAAGCCTTATTGACCTAGCTGCACTGTAAGAGTTCCCATAGGAGTTCTCTGGCCTCGAAATATAAAACATATCGGTTAATTTTCAATAGATTAAGCTGATTTATACGTTATTTGTAGAATGTTACACCCTGCTTATCGCATGGCTTTGCCGATAGGCTAAAGAATAGGTACACTTAGCGACCAAGCAACAGCCCTGCCTGCCTACCGTGCAGCAAGACCGGCTTGCTGTGATTAACCGCCCAGCCGATATTTTAGGTCGCGCTGTCTTTTACACGTAAATTACATATTTTATTGCATTCAAGGTTTATCGATGTCTGGATTGAAACGTTTTTTTCTCGCTATTGTTCGAAATATTCTATTCCTGTTGGTTAAGAGCAAGGCTCACCCCACCGATTTAACCCACCTAAATATTGACCCCGAAAAGCCTGTTTGCTTTGTTCTAAGAGACAAATCGCTTTCTGATTTCTTGGTTATGGACCAAGAATGCAAAAACCTTGGCCTACCTCGCCCAATCGACGGTCTAAACGTTGCTGGCTACCAGGAAAATAATGCCACGTTGTATTTAAGTGAACAAAAAGGTTGGCGCACCACTACACAGAACCCAGAGAAACTACATCAATTGGTAGAGCGGGTCCAACAACAAGAAGATATGGATGTACAGCTTGTTCCTGTATCCATTTTATGGGGGTGCCACCCAGAAAAAGAAAACTCAGTATTCAAAGCGCTCTTTTCTGAAAGCTGGGCAGTGCCGGGCTTCATCAGCAAACTCTTTATTATCCTTATCCAAGGCCGACAAACACTTGTTCATTTTAACGAGCCTTTATCGATAAATACGGTATTACGAGAAGACAGCAACATATCCAGTGAACGAGCTGTACGTAAAATTGGTCGGATATTACGCGTTCACTTTCGACGTCAAAAAGAAACCATCACCGGCCCCGACTTATCTCATAAGCGAACTATCGTTAATTCACTACTTTCCACCGACAGCGTAAAATCCGCAGTACAGGAAGAAGTAAAAACGGCCAACATCTCCCAGAAACAGGCTGAAGCAAAAGCAATTAAGTACGGTAATGAAATTGCCGCCGATTATTCCTACCCCGTCATTCGCTCCTTTAAGCTGATGTTAAAACGTTTATGGAACAAATTATATGACGGCGTCACTATCACTAACCTTGATCGCTTACAGAAGGTAGCTAACGATAACGAAATCATTTACGTACCTTGTCACCGCAGCCACATGGATTACTTACTTTTATCCTACGTTCTCCATGAAAATGGTTACGTTCCACCTCATATTGCTGCAGGCATCAATCTAAACATGCCTCTTATTGGTAGTTTCTTACGCAAGAGTGGTGCATTTTTCCTAAGAAGAAGCTTTAAAGGTAACCCACTATATACTGCCATATTTAATGAGTACTTAAGTACCGTCTTTGACCGAGGCTTCCCCGTAGAATACTTTATAGAAGGCGGTAGGAGCCGCACGGGGCGGTTATTAACATCTCGCCCGGGGATGGTCTCCATGACTATTCGCAGCTTTTTACGTACAAGAAAGCGCTCTTTTGTTTTTGTTCCCGTTTATTTTGGTTATGAACGGCTTTTGGAAGGTGGTACTTATGTAGGCGAGATGTACGGTAAAAAGAAGAAAAATGAATCTATATTTGGACTTATTAAAGCTTTTAAAAATATCAAAGGCACTTTTGGTAAGGTCCACGTCAATTTTGGGGAACCGATACATTTAGAAGCATTATTAGAGAGCAAATATCCACAATGGAAAAATGAAGAATATCAAGAAGAAAATCCTCCCGAGTGGTTAGAAGATGCCGTTAACCTTACCGGAAAACGCATTATGACCAGCATCAACAACGCCGCCGTTGTTAACCCTGTCAGTTTAATGAGCCTAGCGATCCTATCAACACATAAACACGCAATGGATGAAAAGGCCCTAGAGTGGCAGCTCAATTTTTATCTTAAGTTATTGAGGGAAGCCCCATACTCAAACGCAATGGAAGTCACGCCGCTATCCGGCGCAGAGATCATTAAATATTGCGAGAGCCTTGAAGTGGTTATTAGGCAAAAACACCCCTTCGGTGACATTTTACTGGCTATTGATGAAAAGGCTGTACTGTTAACCTATTTCAGAAACAACAATATTCATATGTTCGCGTTACCCTCGCTAATTGCTTGTTTATTAATTAACAACCGTCAAATAGATAAAGAGGAACTCAACCGTGTCTGTTTGACAGTTTTTCCATTTATGAAATCAGAGCTATCAATTCATTGTCCGTTAGGCGATTTGCCCAAACTTATAGAACAGCACGTTAACTTGTTAGCGGAAGAAGGCTTGCTTAGCGTTGATGGAAATACAATATCAACACCTGATACCAGCAGCCCTGAATACCTAAGTTTATCGGTCTTGGCAAACACTACGAAACAAACCCTTGAACGATTCTATATGGCGGTGCAAATCCTTCAACAAGCTGGGTCAGACACATTAGACTTAAAGCAACTAGAAGAGCTTTGTACCCAATTAGCACAACGAATCTCTCTCTTGCACGAATTTCATACCCCGGAATTTTCAGACAAAGCACTATTTCGAGGTTTCTTCGAGGCCATGTTAGAGAATGAAATCCTTATGGAAAGTAATGATGGAAAGCTAACGTATGACGGTCGTATTATTAGCGCAAACAAGGATGCAAAAATGATTCTTAATCAAGAAGTACGACAAACTATTCGGCAAATAACCCATGGGCACGGATAACGTCAACAACT
>CAJXZM010000242.1 GCA_913063125.1 uncultured Gammaproteobacteria bacterium
ACCTATTGGTTATTAAGCAATTACGCAATGGACAAAAAAGCATTAGTAAAAGCAACAGCAAAAATATTTCTTGGTCTAATACAACATATTGATAAAGAACAAGCTACGATACCTTCTCCACCAACATCTACCCCGTAGTTTTTACTCCCCCTTCCATCGCCCGTAAAATCAATTCCGCAAGCTCATCCAATAATATTTCCCGAGGGATATGTTGCGGGGGGTGTACCACCATATTAATGATGGCTGCTGATACCATGCTTGTGAGGTGATAAACCGCTGCTTTAGGATAGGTAAATTGAACACGATCATTCGCTCTTTGATGAGCACTAAAGGCTACATTCATCAGTGTTTTTGGCATCGTTTCCAGCAACGGCATTTGGCGTAAAAACGGCACTTCGAAAATCACTACCCTCACTTCATCTCGACGTTCATCGAGTGCATCCACCATCTTTTCCAACCAAAACCGTAACGCTTCTTCATGGGGTTTCTGTAATGCCTGCTCCATACCTAATTGAATTTTTTCAACGATCTCCATTGAATTACGTTCAATGAGTGCGGCAACTAACGACTCTTTATTAGGGAAATACTCGTACAAGGATCCAATGCCCACTCCAGCCTTTTCTGCAACTTTATTGGTAGTGATAGCTATGTAGCCTATTGTCACCAAAAGCCGAGCTGTTGCATCTAACAATGCTGCTACCAAGGCTTTTGAGCGCTGCTGTACAGGCTGCTTTCTAATAGAAAAATCAATCACTTGTGTGTTTTTAGCCACATCTCTCTCCCCATAAACTCAACTCATATAATCCGATTATATCCGAATAATTACTCGGGTTATGATTTATTCATCATCTTCACCTTCCATCCTATAACTAGGTTAACGATATGAATCAGCCTCAAACCATAGACCCAACCAAAAGCACCCTTAGTATCACCCCCAGTCGCTGGCGAGAACCAAAGACATCTAGGGACCCTTCCTTAAATCTACTACTAAAGCTGGTAGGCAAACCTAAAGATGGCGGGCAAGCTATCGAAACTCGTCTTAAAAAAGCCTTGATGGAAGGCGACTCTTTAGCGGATACCGTTGTTTTATGGATGCACACCTTACCGACAGGAGAAGGTCGAAAGCTATTTGAGCAAGCATTAGAATCAGGCATTCAGTCTATTAAAAGCCCACCACAACCATTGGTCGATTTATTTAAACAGCTTGATGACCGCCCAACCTGGGTGGACGACGAAGCCCTAACGCTTGCTTGTAAAACTGGCTTACGTGCAGGCCTGGGTGGACAACTAGTTCTAAGCTGCATGGCACTGATGGGAGGGTATCGTTCTGGGGCAGCAGTCAAACCTCTCGTGATGACGGGAGCCCTTACAAGCATGGCCAAAAGGCGACTTGCTGAAACCAGTAGATTTGTTGTCGATCTTTATAATTCACCCACACTTTCTAGAAACTCCGCTGGATTTAAAAGTGCGGTACGTGTTCGACTGATGCATGCATTAGTTCGCCATCGATTAGCGAACAATCCACAGTGGGAAAACGACGCCTGGGGAACACCGATCAACCAAGCAGATATGCTGGGTACCAATTTATTATTTTCTGTTGCAAGTTTATTAGGCTTACGTTCTCTAGGTTTTATTTATAATAAAAAAGAATCTCAAGCAACGATTACCTTTTGGCGATACGTTGGTTATCTTATGGGGGTTGATCCTGACTTGTTACCTAAGACATTAAAAGAAGGTATGAGAACAGCCTACTTTATCGGTGCGTCTCAAGGCAATGCTGACAACGATTCGCGTGAACTCGCAGAAGCCTTGATGGAAATACCCTATAAGGAAAAACGAGGATCAAAAAGATGGTTAGGTAAAATGGAAATGCAATTTCGATCAGGGCTTTCTCGACTCTTTATGGGAGACTCATCAGCAAATGAACTTGGACTACCTAATACACCGCTAAAGTTCACTACCCTACTGACCATGCCGTTCGTATTAACTGGCGAAATGGTTCGCATATTGCTCCCCGGTGGCAATATAATAGCAGAAAGAATTGGTCGCTATGTTGTACACCGCCATGTAGAAAGCATCCTTGGTGGAAAATTGCCGGATTACGTGCCCTATCATGAAAAACAGTAAGCTACCCCATATTTTCCTATTAACCCATCAACGGGAACTCAAGAAAAAATCCAATACAGGTCGCTTAGTTATCAACACCTTGGAGCATCACGCAGAAATCATTGTTTGGGAAAGAACCCAACCCAATGCAGAATTACTACAAACCATAAGCGAGGATAATGTAGCACTGCTTTACCCAAGCAAAAGCAGTGTACTCGTCGCTGATGCTCCTAGCATTAATCACTACATCGTTCTTGATGGCACCTGGCAAGAAGCCCAAAAGATCTATAACAAAAGCCCTTACCTAAAAAATCTACCAACAGTAAGAATTGAAGCCAGTCAAAAATCCGTATATACATTACGGCGAAATCAAAAAGAAAATGGCCTCTGTACAGCAGAATGTGTTATCGAAACATTACGTGCCAGAGGCCATGAACAAACCGCCAATGATTTACAATCTAATTTGGTGAAATTTTTATCGAAAGAAACGAATTAACTATTCACCAAATTTCCAAGATCGCATACCACTAGATGCTATCTGTTAAATTCAGGAGCTTGTTTGATTTTCATATTTCTCTTTTAAAGACAATGCTGCAGCCATGGCAACATCTTTCCATTCCCCGTCGAAGTCAGCAATTTTTTTATCTTCAATATCGCGCTCCTCTCCAGGCCATCGCTGTCTTTCGCTATCAGAAGGCAATCCTTCACTGGCAACACTGATCTTTCTAAACGTTATAAAATCCAAATCTTCCTCAGATCGTAACCAAAACTCTAGTTTTACGATTTCTCTTGCACACACGATAATGCTAGCCTTACCGTCGATAAAATCACTGGTTCGAGTCACAACCCTTCTACAGTGTTTTTTCCAAGACGCTTTATCCCTCACCCAGTCAGGCTGTTCCATAACAAATCTCTCTTTTAACTTACAATAACAATTCATCATCTATAGGATGATATACACTCGCTGAATCAATTAACGATCTCGCCGTTAACGCAGGTACGCCATACACTTCTGCGGCCACCCCATAATCTTTCGTGATTTTTTCCAACAACAAATCAAAATCACCATCTCCGGACAATAAAACAACCGTATCAACATCCCTTGCAATGCCCATCACGTCAATAGCGATGCCAACATCCCAATCACCCTTAGCAGAACCGTCACTACGCTGGATAAAGGGTTTAAGCTTTACGGTAAAACCAATATGCTTTAGTGCCCGCTGGAATTTAAGCTGCGATTCATCACCCCGATGTATCGCATAAGCGAATGCAGAAACAATATCTCCTTGTGCTGACACAATATCCCACAGTTTTCGATAATTGAACTGACGGCCATATGCCTGTCTTGCGGTGTAATAAATATTTTGCACATCAACAAAAATGGCTATTTTTTTCATCCGTACTTCACCTATATCCAGCGTCGTACTTGTTTTTTATAATCGATATAAGGTTGCCCAAATTCTTGCGTTAAAAAAGCTTCTTCTCGCTCAATAACAAATTTACTCATAATCAATAATGCGGGGATCAATAGCAATAAAATCCAAAGATTGGTCAACAGTATCGCCGCCCCTAGCTGAATCATGCTAAATGCAAAATAAATGGGATTACGACTGTATTTAAACGGCCCGCTACTGATAATCGCAGAGGACGCTTTGTGCGGCATAATCGTGGTTTTATGGCGTTTAAATTCTGTTGCACTCCACACAACAATCCCTAGACCAGCAACAATAAATTCTCCACCCAAAAACCCATGAAAAGGCATTGTAAAATTGGGGAGCGCGATTAACGTCTGTAACCCCCAGCCTAACGCAATAAATACAGCAAATAATACCGGTGGTGGAAAGTGCACATCAGGATGTGTCAGTGGTTTATTCGTTGGTTTATTCATTGCTATGCCCCTTGTAATTACGTTGTTCTTATTTTCTAGTTGGTGATTCACCTAAAATCCTCAACCAGTATACAGCCATGGAGCTGGATCTAGACAAGTGTTTATTTTGCCGCCGTAGCAACAAATACTGCCCGAATGGGAGCAGGGTAACCTTCGATGGTTTTACTCGTATCCTCAGGGTCCAAATAATCTCGAAGTGATTGAAACGTCATCCATTCAGTAGAACGCTGCTCATCAAGTGCGGTTGGCGCACAATCCACCATTTTCACGTCTTTGAACCCGCATTTTTCCAACCACAATATCATGGTATCCGGTGATGGTAAAAACCACACATTACCCATACGTGCATAACGTCCGGATGGAACCAGTGTTTCACCTACCCCTCCTTCGATGACAAGAGTTTCCAAAATCAACTCCCCCCCTTGACGTAATAGCTCTCGCAACTCAATCAGGTGATCCATCGGCGATCGACGGTGATATAACACCCCCATGGAAAACACACTATCAAACGCACGCATATTTTTTGGCATTTGCTCAATACCAATGGGCAAATAGTATGCAGACTGCTGCCCAACAAAATGCTGAATAGCATAGAACTGCATCATAAATAATAACGATGGATCAATACCCACCACCATCGATGGCTCTTCTGCACACATACGCCACATGTGATAGCCACTGCCACAACCAACATCAAGAATTCTGCGGTGTTTTAACGGGCTAATATGAGGCAATACCCGATCCCATTTCCAATCGGAACGCCATTCAGTATCAATATCAACACCCGCAATAGAAAACGGCCCTTTGCGCCAAGGGTGTAGCGCCAATAACCCAGCCTTTAATTCCTCCAGCTCACTCTCAGATAGCGGATTTTCTGGTGTAACCGTAATGGCCGATTGATTAAACGCGGTCGTTAATGAATCCAAGCTTGGCAATTGTGTTAACGCATTATTCCAACGTTCAAAGTCACCATGTCGCTCAGGTTCAAATTCCTGCTCCAGTACCTGACGAAAGTGAGAACTCCAGTTTTTCAAATAAGTTCGTTCTATATGGGCAAAAAAAGCATCGTGGTTAATCATCAAAATCTACTTAATAGCGTAAAGGGAAATAAAGTTAAAACACTGAAACCAACAATGGACCGTCGTAAAACCCGCATTCATTAAGCGCTCTTTATGCTGTTCCAATGTATCTGGAATTAATACATTCTCAATGGTTTGACGCTTCTGGCTAATCTCCAAGTCGCTATATCCATTAGCTCGCTTAAAATCATGATGCAGACAGGTAAACATTTCTTGTTTATCCGTGTCATCAAAACAAATTTTTTCTGATAGTACTAACGCTCCACCTGGTAGCAACCCTTGATAAACTGAGGTCAACATTGCTAAGCGTTCATCTGGGCTAAGAAACTGCAGGGTAAAGTTTAATGCGACCAACGAGGCACGCTGAATATCAGTTTGCTGAATATCAGCACACACCAACGACACAGGGACATCACAACCGTGCTTGTCTGCTTGAATTACATTTTCTTGGCAGCGCTGAAGCATTGCCGGGGAGTTATCCACCCCCACCACTCGACAGCCTGCTGCGGTAATATTGCGGCGCATTGCTAGCGTCGAAGCACCTAACGAACACCCCAAATCATATACCGATGAACCAGGTTGCACGAAACGCCCGGCAAAAACACCTAACATGGAGATAACGGTTTCATAACCAGGTACAGAACGTCGTATCATGTCAGGAAAAACATTAACAACCTGTTCATCAAAGGCAAAATCGACTAAATGCGTTTGCTGCTGCTGGAAGAGTTGGTCTTTGCCTGGGATGGGCAAGGAAGAGTTTTCTTTGGCTTTGTCTGTCATGATGAGTTCTGGGCGGCTGAATACTGGCTAGGAATAGCGCTATTGAAAATAATTGTGGTGAATTGTATGCAATTGCACCACAGAAGCAACTATTGATGTAACCAGAAAGAGCGGTAACACCGTTGTACGACCAATTCTCTTAACTATTTTCTGAACTATTCCCGATACTACTCCCTACACGACATAGCATTATACTAGCGCCCGCTGCGCTAACGACCACCACGGCGAGGGTGCCCCATAAATAAGACACCTGATGTTAAAGACCATTAACTTCGCACATCAGAAACGAGCATATCTTCAAAGAAAACACCCAAACGCAACATAGACTCTTCGTCCAAGTTCTTAAACACTTTGTTAACCACCATGTGCCCGGCTCCTCGACATGTTACTACTGCCGCATCACAAATTTTTGTAACCACAAAATTGGTCTTTAACAGCCCTATGGTACGTACCATCATACTTTCAATAGTGGCATCAACGACACGCAACATCACCTCAGCTAGCTCACTGCGGACTTCCTCTAAATGCCCCTCTCTCACTTCACCAGTAACGCGGAGTATTTCATCAAACAATACTTTGTCGATCTCACAGCCAACTGAATTTTTGCCCGAAGAACACTGGCTCTCTCTTAAATACACTTCACCAATAAACTCTGCCATTGGTATAAGCTCTTCGTTAGAACGTTTTTTTAACAGTTTCCCAACCATTAGCGAGATCGTCTTTGAAAGGGTATTGGTGGTTGAATGAATTATTTTGCTAGACCTAGGGCTAAGGCCCACCGCATCACAAGTATCCACAAGGAAAGCGTTCAAGAAACCCGGTACAAATAAATCAATTAGGGTATCAAAATGAGGCGCCCAGCTTTCTGTTGCTTGTGTAGCATGCAGATCCAACACCTTATCTGCGGCGGCAATGAGCTCTGCTGAGGCGGGGAACGCCAAAAAATACCGAGTTGCCATTCTACTTATCCTTTTTATCGTTATTTATCATTACTTACAATACCTTAGGGTTACTCTCTAGCACTCCTGGTATATAGAAGATTACCAATTTTTTTACCCACTGAACACGGCCATCTGGACTATCGTACAAAGCAGCCTGTCAATAATTTGGGGGGATTTATAGGCTCACAATGAACTTACCAAATGCCCACCATCCACCGTAATCACACTGCCCGTCATATACCGAGAAGCCTCAGACGCCAACAAACACAGCGGCCCCAACAAATCCTCAACCTGTCCCAATTGACGCTGGGGGATTCGCCGAACCAACTGCTTACCAGGTTCCGATTGAAAAAAGTTGCTATTCATCTCTGTCTCAAAATACCCGGGGGAAATAGCATTCACTCGTATCTGGTACCTCGCCAGTTCTAGCGCCATTGCTTTGGTTAGCTGTACCAAACCCGCCTTTGAAGCGCTATAGGGAGCGACATTACCAATAACCCTTGATGCTAAAATGGACGCAATATTGATAATGCTTGCCTGTACCAACGGCTTATTTTCCAATTTGCGCTCTTTCTGGGCCTTAATAACACGCTCAGCAAAAACTTGGCTAACAAGAAAAGCCCCTTTTAAATTTGTATCTAATGTCTGATCCCAATCCTGTTCTGTTTGCTCCAAAAACGGCTTATTCGGTGCAACTCCGGCATTATTCACAACGACATCAGCACCACCATAGGTTTCTTCCACAAGATCAAAAGCCGCAATCACTGAATCACGGCTTGTAACATCCAGAGACATTGCCAACGTATTACCGCCTTCATCGTTAATCCGTGCAGATAATGCTTCCAACGGTTCTAAGCGCCTCGCTCCCATTACCACTGTCGCACCACGACCCGCCAATGCCTCGGCAAAATACATGCCTAAACCACTGGATGCCCCCGTTACTACAACCACCTTATCGCTAATATCCAGTAAATCTTGATTCAACTCATCTTTACTCAGTCTGTCTTGATTCATAACACCCTCAATTCTCTCTTCTCTTAACAACATACAGCACAACTCACTACACCACATAAAACCAGCGAGTTCCAGCATACCGTAGCGAGCTACCCCGTCAATAGTCAAAGTTTCATTGATGTCATGACGAATCGACCACTTCGGAGTAAGATAGTCAGCCCCATTTTTATCATTGATCATGCCAAAAAAAGCAGTTGAGTTGTTCTTGTGTCCAAGCTAAATCCCCGACAATCTGAAGCCGTGCACCATATCGACACACCACTACTGGTATTGGCTGGAGCGGGCTCGGGCAAAACCAG
>CAJXZM010000243.1 GCA_913063125.1 uncultured Gammaproteobacteria bacterium
TTTGTACTTGAACACACGATGTACCCCACAGAAGAGCACCCCATTCGTGTTCGCCAAGAAGCTGAAATTACCTATCTCGAAAATGGGCATGTCCGTGTATCGGGGACATTACATGATATAACTGAAGAAACCTCTAGTAAGGATCAGATCTTACGGCTTGCCTATTACGATACGTTAACATCCCTACCCAACCGAACATTTTTTAAGACTCACTTAGAGTATTCCGTTAAACAGGCCAAGAAAAGTAACTCTTGCTGTGCCGTAATATTGCTAGATTTAGACCTATTTACTCGCATCAACAATTCTCTTGGCCATGATGCCGGCGATAAACTATTAGCAGTAATCTCACAGCGTTTTTTGCAAGCAATGAACAACCCTGATTGCATAAAGCTTAACCAAGCCGCCATTGATCCTCATACGGTTACCGAAGAATCCGACGATGTATTAGCTAGACTGGAAGGTGATCAATTTGTCGTTGTTCTAAATAATTTCACCCGGTTAGATGACGTTATCGCCGTTATTCAACGATTA
Source organism: uncultured Gammaproteobacteria bacterium (assembly GCA_913063125.1). Taxonomy (GTDB): domain Bacteria; phylum Pseudomonadota; class Gammaproteobacteria; order Pseudomonadales; family Ketobacteraceae; genus 42-54-T18. The sequence goes on from CAJXZM010000243.1 coordinate 532, forward strand.
TTAAAACGTCTTTCTACACCTATGCAATACAACACCCAATCCGTTGTTCTCACAGCTAGTGTGGGCGTTGCACTTTACCCGGTGAATGGTCAGGACAGTGAAACACTGGTGAGAAATGCGGACGCAGCAATGCGGTTTGCAAAATCCCAAGGGCGAAATAATTTCCGCTTTTACTCCAGTGAAATCGATGCAAAATCCAAAGAGCGTCTTTCTATCGAGAACGACTTACGTCACGCCATTCATAATGGCGACTTAGAATTACATTACCAGCCCAAGATTAACTTAGCGACAGCAGAAGTCACCTCAGCAGAAGCGCTAGTACGCTGGACTCACCCTGAGCGAGGCATGATATCTCCAGGCCAATTTATTCCTATGGCTGAAGAGCTTGGATTAATAAACGAACTTGGCGATTGGCTAATAGAGGAAGCTTGCCAAAAAACCAAGCATTGGAATGATTTAGGTATTGGACCGATTAGAACAGCCATCAACCTGTCGGCCATTCAGTTAAAGACTCCCGGGTTGGTAGAGAAAGTACGTAGCGCATTAGATAAAGCAGGGCTTATCGCATCGCAACTTGAAGTCGAAATCACTGAAGGTGTGTTATTGGAAGACTCACATCGCACACTAAGAACCCTTGAAGGTCTCCGCTCACTCGGGGTTAAAGTCGCACTAGATGACTTCGGTACGGGTTATTCGTCTCTTAGCTATTTGACACGCTTTCCATTTACCACATTAAAAATTGATCGATGTTTTATTACCGACTCGGTAAAAAATGCGCAATCTGGAGCCATTGTTCACACCACAATAGACCTGTGTCGACACCTTAATTTGGAGGTTGTTGCTGAAGGGGTAGAGCTTGAAGAAGAACTTCGATTTTTAATGAAACACCACTGTGATTTAATTCAAGGTTTCTATTTTAGTCCTGCCTTAGACCCTGATAGTTTCGCGAATTACCTGCGGCAAAAACCTTGGCTGGATCAACTTTCCGATCTAGATTAACCATTGGCTCCGAGAAAGAAGGTCTGAGTGGAACATCAAAAATATGCTCCGGAACACCAACCCCCCGCTTTGAATAATCACAGACGCCATCTGGAAATAACGACTCTAACTGCATTGCATACTGCTGCATATCGACAGAACCATAAAGCCCCTTCTGTAATGCATCCTTTACCGGTTGTAACTGACACTTAAGCACCCACCCTTTTACATCTTCACCTGCCACCTGGCGCGAGCTTTTAAACGGTGGATAGGTTTCTGTACAAACACCCTTCTTACGATTATTCCATTGGCCATCCCAAACAGAATCGCCAGAAGCGATAACGCTCCCTGAATGATCAAAGCAGGCATCAACCACTGACTGAGGTTTTACGTCAGAGACAACACCATTGACCCTATCTGCTTCATTCTCCAACCGCGCCTGTACAGTTTGTTGTTTTACTCCATGCTGCTTTACTGCCATCCATTCATCCATCACATCAAACGCTTTATCTGTAGGATCGAAGTCTTCGTGTGCAACCCAAATAACGTGCTCATTAGCATGGCCCGCGAAATCGATAATTCGATCACGAGTTGCTAAGCTTGCAAAGCTATGGTGCATATCCAATTCATCATCAAGGTAATGTCTAATATCAATTACGGGTATATCAATTTTACCCATAAATACCATACCTGACCGATATGCAGCCTCAATTGCTTGAATATCTCCTTCCGTACGTTGTGCTGGTGCATCATCACGCCAACGCAAATTAATGTTGTGATGGCTCCAAATTGAAAAATCCATCATGTCGGTTCGCCCATCAACAAACCAAAAACGAGCTTTTTTCATTTGCTGAGGGTGTCGCCATCCGCCTACTTTTTTATTAAGATCCAAAAAAGAGCTAGCGGATATATCACCATTTTTTAACGCTAACAATCCATATTGAACCCCCACGTTGTCCCAAGTAGAGCGAGCATACCCCTGCTCATTAACACCGTACAGGCTTCTTACATCCTCCCAATGACTCCAGTGCGTACTGCGGTACACGCGTTTTTTAAAACGAAATATGTCCGAAAAAAAACGTGGGTTTAGCACTAATTGAGCGGGGCCTCTCCACGCATGAGAACACTCGCTGGCACCACTCGGTGCGCTAGGCCAATAACCATTCACTAATTTTGCAACACGATATGCCATAGCATATGGCGGATCATTCATAGTTTTTGCGCTCAACCCTTCTATTTTTGAACGATTCTCCCAGCGGCTCCAATAACTATTTTTACGATCGGTGATATCAAAATAATACTCCAACGGCTCACAATCTAATGCATACACGGTTTGTGTCACCATATCCGGATAAGAGTATTGAGGTATCGCAGCATCTAATAGACCCGGTCTATTCTGCGCCAGTAAATACTGTTGAAGCCCCCCGCCAGAACCACCAATGCCAACGGTGTAACGCGGTTTTGCATACGCGGTTTCAAACTGCTTTTTTACCCGCATCGCAGTATCTTCTTGTAACCAGACGTTATAATGATTATCAGTGGCATTGCCTGTGGAATAGGCCACCGCATAACCTTTTGCCAGTTGCTCGCGGCGATATTTCAACAACTTCCTTATTTTCATTTTCCCTTGATCAAAACCAATACCAACGCCCCCCTTAAACTGATACACCAAAACGCCATTCCAATGACGTAGATCGGGTTTATCAATTACATCGTTAGCGCCCATGAGTGTTGCAATACCATAAATAAAACGGTTGATAGTTCCCGTTTCTATACGAACGATAAAATCTTGTTCCTTACCATTTAATTGTATTTTTGCGATGTCATCACGAGCGTCTTCTAACGGATAAAACTTGTTAGTTATCGCTTGATTATAAAAATAATGAATACGCGTAGGTAATGAACAGTCCTTGCTATAACCCAAACGAGAACGGGTTTTTACTCCGCTATCATCAACACGATACACAGGAACACCAACACTGTCTTGATTATCCACCAATGGCTGCCCTAAGTGAGACTCCTCCGAACGGCATAAAAATGGATATTGGAGTTCACCAGAAAACAGTGGATGTACCGGGCCTATTTCCCCGACTTCTATCGGAAATGGAAACTCTTCACGAGGCCTGATAATGGTACTGGGGTGAGGCCCCGTATAGGAAGCAAAACGTTGCTGAGCGTAGCCTTTTGGCAACCCAACGACCATTTCTTCATCAATATTTAATTCACGTACTCCTTTGCCCCCAATGAAAACACTGCAGGAGGTCATTAGTATCACACACAAAGCAATACCACTTAGGCGAAGAACATATCGTGTCAGCATCCCTCAATATAAAGTGAACCCCTTCAAATTAGTACCTGAAATGGCTCAACGATCCAACTAATTAGTCATATGGTTATGTCTATAATAGTTAGAAAATACACAGGGATACTGATAACAGCCTTAAAACCTTTCATTTATCTGTTAATTTCATCAAAAAACTCGAAATATCGATCATTTCCCTGTTACAGAAAAATATCATTTAGTTATTGCCACACATAAGTGCACAAGCGTACACTGACATAAGTTCAATTATTGAAGCCACATATATTGATAACTAACACACGATAGGTACCTGTTATGCCAACCCCCGCTCAGCAAAAAGCGACCCTTCCCTGTCTGCAGGCCCTTTCTCGTGCATTTCAAAAAATAGGGGTACATACAACACACCCTGATCGCCTTAAAGAGAAGTATGCCAGCAACCTCTCTCAGTATGTGACCGTTGACGGTACCGTTATCCATTACCAAGATGAGGGAGAAGGCCCCGTCCTTATTTTATCCCACGGTGTAATGGCATCATTGCACACTTGGGACGGCTGGGTAGAGATCCTAAAAGAAAAATATCGCATCATTCGTTTTGATATTCCTGGCTTTGGTTTATCCGACCCGAATGCCAGCAAACAATTTAATCCAGAATACACAATCACGCTTTTTAACGGTTTCGTAGATGCATTAGGAATCGACACGTTTTATCTTGTTGGCAATTCTCTAGGAGGTTTTATTTCTTGGAACTATGCGGCAACTCATCCAGAACGCGTTGAGAAGCTAATACTGATTGACCCCATTGGATACGAACAGAAACTACCCATGATAATGAAGTTGGTGACCCTGCCAATTATTCAGTCCATTGCCCGCTGGATTGCTCCTAGGTTTATTGTCGATTCGTGCGTAAGAAAAGTCTACGGGCAACCGAACAAAATACACCACACAGTATTTGATCGCTACTTTGATCTATTGTCACACCCCGGTGGCCGTGACGCCATGGTTGATGTGTTTCTGACTTTCAAACATTTTAACGGTCACCCCGAAGTCACCACAAAGATGAAAACATTATCAATGCCAACATTAGTCATGTGGGGTGAAGAAGATGCCTGGGTACCCGTTGCCCATGCACGCAATTGGAAAAGAGATGTTCCCCAGGCTGAGATAATTATTTATAAAAATGCAGGACATATCCCTATGGAAGAACTCCCCGAAAAAACGGCTATCGATGCTGACCAATTTTTATCGGTAATTAAACCTGTGTGAGCCAAAGAAGGCGTTGCGATAAGCAAGCATGAAGCTTCGCTCATAAATGCAATATCGATCCTTTTTTCGATCGATATTGCATTTATGAGATTATCTAACGCATCTCACCGAAGCATCTTACGCTTCAATATCAGTATCCAAAGTAAGTGTAAACCAACCTCCGGCAATATGCTTGTGCGTCCACACACCCAACAATACAACCGTTCCATTATCATCCGAAAGCAGTTTAAAATAATCTTTCCACGGCTGATGATCATAATTCATTGTTGCCGTTGAGGTCCCGCGCCACTTAATATCTGTCATACCTACATTTCCCCAAATAGGAATAGGGAAATAAACCTTATCACACCAGCGCATTAATAACGGGTCACCCTTCTCACTCGTCTTATAGCGCTTCCCCCATTTAACCCCAAGCATGCTTAGCGGTCGGATCAACGCCCATTCAGCAAGATCTAAAACTGATGCATTCGTTCTAAGAATTTTCCCTTGCCAAGCACGACCAATCAAATCTGTTTCAGCAGTGACAGCAGGAAGCGAGTCATATAGACGAACCAGATCACCTTCGTTATAGGCAACGTCTTGCTGATGAAGTATCTCTGTCTTAACCTGTTCAAGCGCCTTGCCTGAGCCAGGAACGTCTTTGGTTTCAAAACCTGCCTCATTCCACACAGATTTTTTAGGTTGAAGGTGGCACAAGCCACTAATTGCATAATTTAGCGGGAACAATAAAAGCTGGCTAATATCATAAGTAATCGGGGGATAAGACAGCACGGCACGTCGGTTTTCAATACGCATACAACCTCCTAAGGCTCTTGACGGGAATGACTAACATCCCTCATTTCAAAACAGAATGACACGTCATTCCGTTTAACTGATTGCAGGATGCCATGCAGCTCCTGCCATTGTCAAGGCTAAGTTAGTACACTTAAGGGGGGGGCTAGAAATGATACTCAGAGGTTATTTCGCAAAACACTAATACCAAGCGAGCCTATCAATATACTTTTCATCTGATAAACGGCAGGTCCGGTACTGGCTCATTGTAGAAAACATATGCTCGCGCAACTGTTCTGCAGCCTGCGCATAACACTCGTCCTTACCCATCACAGTCTCCGTATCACTCGGTAACAACTCTTCGTAAAAATAGGGCTTTCCAATATCAATAGTTACCTTAAACGGTAAAATTATTGGCGGATGCAATGGTATATGTAAGGGAACGTTTTTAAATTTTGGCCCAAAGAAAGTGGCCGCCGCCTCCTCTGCTCCAATAATAGTAATAGGAATGATAGGCACTTTGGCAATATCTGCATATTTCACAACATGAGGGCTAAATTTGAACAGGGTATAACGATGACGAAATGAATGATAGGACTCTTCTGGATAAATACACATTAGCTTACCTGATTGCACACCCTTAACAACACTGCCGCTTTCGCAAATATCACAGACATGCTCATCCAAAAAACCACACCCAAAATTTTCAAGAAAAAGGCGCATAAACCGAAGTTTTGCATCCCAATGATGGGCGACAAAGTTTACAGGTCTATCCCCCAGCCCTGCTATAAGGCATAACGCATCCCACCAAACACTACCGGAGTGGTTGCATGCCAATAATGCCCCCTCCCCTTCAGGTGGAAGGTTCTCTAACCCAACAACCTCTAGACGAGAATACCTTTTCACCACAGGTGCAATGTTACGCTGAACAAAACTATACAAAACAGAATCTGATTTCATACTCATACCAATTGTCAATCAATACGCCTTTATAACATATCGATAAAAAGTTAATTGTAGGAATTATCACTTCCCTAAAATACTAAATATTTTTAAATGGAAGGTCTTATTCATACAAGTATTTAATCACCTCTGCCTTTAAATTAAATATACGCCGAAAATATCACGGTGCAAAAAAATAACAACCTGAGTCATCATTTCATTAAGGGGAACCAAAATGAAAATTGCCATCAAGCCTTATTAGCGTCACTCCAATTCCATTTCGATAGACCAACCCTTCAGGACCAAACCTAACCTGCAGTGGTTTTCTGTGTCTATCTATTGGCGTTGACACATCATACCTCAAAAAAAACCAACACATTAAGGTCATATCGTTTTTCGATTAATAGGCCTAGGCACTTTATTGCCTATATTTTTTACCAACTAAAAAAACAATAATGGAAAACATTATGCTAACCATAAAAAAACCACAAAAAATTCGCTCCGCTTTCGCAACGGGGCTCTTACTCTTAGGTCTTTCCACTTCATCCACTGCAGCTACATTAACAGAGCCTGCTGCTCCAGAAGAACGCCTTAACGACTACCCCATAGTACTCGTCCATGGTTTTTTTGGTTGGGGGCGCGATGAAGTTCTAGGAATATATAAACACTTTGGTGGTTTTAAAGACATTCAACAAGAATTAAAAAAACAAGGTGGGCATAAAACCGTTGTCACCCCAGCCATGGGACCCATATCAAGTTCATGGGATAGAGCCTGCGAGTTATACGCGCAATTAACAGGAACACGCGTAGATTACGGTAAGGCTCACGCAGAAGAGCATGATCACGAACGTTTTGGGGAAAATTTCAATACGTGGAAAAACAAGTCAAAGATCAGCAATCTAGGAAATGGACAAAAAGTTAATCTTATCGCCCATAGTCAGGGCACTCAAACGTCTCGCTTACTCATTGAACTATTAGGACAAGGTAGCGACGCTGAAAAGGCAGTAACAAGTGCAAACGATCTTTCTGACTTATTCAAGGGTGACAACCAGTGGGTAAATGGTCTTGCATCAATTGCAGGTGCAAATGATGGATCCCCTCTAGCACACGCAATTTACCACGGAGTCCCTGGGATTAGTGATTTATTGTCAGCGCTAATAAAGGCAGCCAACCTCCTCAATATTGACGCAATTTATGATTTTAAATTGGATCACTTTGGCCTAGGCGGAAGAGG
>CAJXZM010000244.1 GCA_913063125.1 uncultured Gammaproteobacteria bacterium
CGGTACATTTTAATCCCGCAGGGCTGGCAAGATTAAAAGGGCAGCAAACGGAGGTAAAACTGATTGTTGGGTCATTTGATATCGGTGTGGAATTTGGAGAGCATGATCCGATAGTAGAACAATTTTTCGCGGACGCCTATGCTGCGGACGCAGTGCCCCCTGGCACGTTTGATGATGAAGTCGTGAATACCAGTAGTCGCACTTCAGGGGCTGCTTTTGTGTTGCCGGGGACAGGGTTGGTAAGATTACCGGTGGTAATTGCCCCTTTAGGCGGAATTTCTTATCAGCCGCCGGACTCCCGTGTGACATTTGCCACAAATGTTTATAGCCCTACCGCAGCAGGTTATTACCGTGATGAAGACGATCCTGGCCGATTTATGGGGGAGGAGGTTTCTTTTTCAAGAATCACCTATTTTTCTCCCTCTGTGGCCATGCAAGTAACGAATACATTAAGTTTAGGGGCTTCATTAATATTTTCGTATCAAGGCATTGGAATCGGTCTTGATTTACGAGTGCCAAATGTAGGGTTGGTTTTTGCGGAAGGCCTAGCCAAATCTATTTGCGAGCAGGATGTACCCGCTATTAATTTTTGTGGAGGGCATGTTGGTCCCTATACGGAAGTATCCTCATTGTCTTTAGACGCTGAAAAGTTACTTTCAACCACATTTAACATTGGTTTGTTATGGCAACCTACTCTGTGGTTGAGTGTTGGTATGGTATATCAAAGTGGTACGACGGATACTCTCAAAGGCTCCTATAAGATTGAGTATGATGATGAGTGGGTAGGTGTTTGGAGTCAATTGCGTAAAGATAACGCGGGTTCGCAATTAACGGGTTTGGTAGATGCTTTGGGGTATCCACTACCTTATGGGGAAAAAATTGAGGAGGGGGATGTTGAAATTGAACTTCCAAGCCCTGCACACTTTTCACTGGGTGTTAGTGTGCAGCTAACACCAACCCTGAAAGTTAATGTAGATTATAAAATGTCGGACTGGCAAGTTTGGCAGGATCTTGAGATCAGTTTTGATCAGGATATTGATTTTTTACAGCTGGCCAGACTTGTACAGCCTAGTGCTGCTGAATTACGGGTGCTTAGAATGCCGATGCGCTTTGAGAACGTTTGGAATTGGGGCGTAGGTATTGAGTACCAATATTCAGATGAGTTAGCATTACGATTTGGTTATGAACCTAGGCCGTCTTCAATTCCTGCCAATAAGCAAACGGTGCTATTGCCAGTGGGGGATGGCGACCTCTACGCTACCGGGTTTAGTTACAAAATGGGTAATACGCAAGAGGTCGATTTTTCGATTGCTTACTTTCACGCAGAGCGTTCTACCGCTGCGGGAGAAAGTGATACTTCGAATAGTTTGAATCAGTATTTCTTTATTTATAACCCTTATATGGGGACTGATTATGATTCTGAGGTTAATGCATTCATATTGGCATTAAGTTATCGACGTTACTTTTGATGTACGTTTACGGTGGTTTACGGTAGTGCGGCGATAATCTCGCTGAGTATACCGTCGAGCCCAATAACATCATAATTTTCAGTAACCCCTGTTCTAACCACTACTAGCTTCTTTGATGGAATGACAACAACACGCTGACCTTGGTGTCCCGCAAAGTAATAAGCATCATGGGGAACAGTGGGCCAGTCGGCCCCATTGCTGTTAAGCCAGATTTGACCACCGTATTCGTCAGTAAGCGGGGAGGGTTGGGTTACATAATTAACCCATTCCGATGAAATGACCTGGTTACCTTTCCAGTTACCCTCTTGCAGGTAGAGCTGTCCTAGGCGGGCCCAATCTCTTGGCGTCATAAAAGCGTAGGCTCCTCCGACAAATTGCCCCGTTGCATCAAATTCAATAAAGGCTGAACGAATATCAATTTTATGAAAGAGTTGGGTTTGATAAAAATCGTAGGCATTTTGCATGCTGCCGCCTACCGTTTGCTGAACAATTTTTCCGAGTAAGTTGGCATCCCCCGTGCTGTAATTAAAATGTGTGCCGGGAGGATGAGCTAAATCCAAATTCGCCGTATACGCAGCTTGGTCACTTTCCCGATAAAGCATATGGGTGACGTTAGAGAAACCAAGATAATCCTCATTAAATGCTAACCCTGATGACATATGTACAATGTCGCGCGTGGTAATGTCCGCTTTTTCAGTACCCGCCCAGCCGGTTATTGGGGCAGGCGCATCTAGATCGAGTAAGTTGAGATCGCTGAGAATACCAATGAGTGTACCGGAAATCGACTTTGTCATAGACCAACCGAGCAATGGTGTATCACTTGTTACACCGTGATCATACTGTTCGGCGATAAGTTTTCCATCATAAGCCACTAAGAGTGATGTAGTGTTTCTGGGGGCTTCTTCTGGTTCAATAAACGCTGAGGTTACCGCTGCATCTACACGGGTGATATTTAATCCAGGGATAGCTTCGTTGGCAAGCCCTGCTGATCCGTATGGCCAAGGTTGGTCAGCTGGAATCTCTGGTGAAGACAATGGAGTGATTTTGTCGGCTAGTATCTCTTCATCCGTTTTATCGACAGCAAGAGTGCAACCAACCCCCTCCCGATAGATAGCCCTTGCTTCTAGTGATTTGTTAAGAAAAACGCGATCGGCAACGTTAACAGACTTTTCTTCATTGTTAACATTGATCTTCCAAATCAGCGGTAGCGGCTGAACCTTGGGGGCGATAAATCGTTGGGTTATGAGCTTTTCATCAAGTTGACTGGTGAATAGGTAGGAGCAAAGATATTTTGCCGTAAAGCCTTTACCTACAGGGAGATCATCAAGTTTACCACAGCCTGAAACCGCAACTAAGCTGCTGATAATAAGGAGCTTTGATAAAATCATGTAGGGTGGTGTTTTCGAAGGAGCGGAGCGGAAATCCATTTTGTGGCCTCATTGGTATCGATGCATTTTTTTTGTTTTTTTCGCAGATAACACGTCTAGATATACCATTGGAAATATACGTGAGGTATGGCCCCGGTGCCACGCCGGGGTGTTTTATGGGTCAACCTTTTGCTTATCGTAAGATTTATCGATTCGACTGGGCTGAAATGTAGCTAAACTGTGTTAAATGATCCTGATTAAACTGACCGATTTTTTTCATTAAGTCTGGGTTGTTGTGACGAAACTTTTTCCCATCATCGGCGGATTGATAATACATTATCGTCAGCTTATCAGGTCGTTCCATTCCATAAGCCTCATCAATTCTAATTGAGGCTTCTGTAACGTAATGATATTTGGGCTTTTTTGATCCAGTGGTGAGCTGCATTAAGTCTACGTCTCGTTGTTTGGGTGAGCGGTTGTTGTAATTGCTGAGCTTGAAGATATAACTTCTCTGAGTTCCATTCGCGGTTAAATTTCCTCCACTCCGTTGGTTGTCTTTACCTTCCAATAATATTAAATTGTTGGTGTTTTGATTTAAGTGCTCAATTAACGGTTGTGCTCGGGTTTGATTGAGTAGAGCTTGTGAGCATTTAAGAACAAAGAAACTATCGTGTGGTTGTAATGCATAGCTACCTTGTGCACCAAGGGTTTTCCCTTCTCGTAGTAGATGACAGTCTTGGCTGTTAGCATCTTGTTCTAGCTGGCTTATCGTCTCGCTGTGAGTTTGGGTGTTTGGAGTTTGGAACATGCCAACCAGGTTAACCGATTGGGCTTGTGCACTTAGGCTGGGTAATAAACAGGCTAAAAGCGAGCAGGTCATCATCGAGAAGGTTCGATTAGTGGGTTTTAGCATAATAGGATTCTCTAATCTTGTGAGTAATATTGTGGTGTTATGCCGTTTGGCTGTTAGTTTGGAAGATTTTTACTTCTTTAAAGGCGACAGCGCGCAAGCCCAAAATGGCTTGATACTCGGCATTGGTAAATGCGTTAAGTGCTTGCTCCTGGCTTGGGTATTCAATAATCAACAGCATATGAGGGGTATCACTCTCGCTTCCATTTCCACTTAAGTCGCCAGTAATCTGATACTTGCTTAGTACGACACCTCCCTGTGCTTCGCCGTTGGCATTTGAGCGACGGGAGTACTCCTTAAATTCGGGTGTATGCATGCCATTTGGGTTAAAGGTAGCTTCGATAATAATGATGGCTTTGTTTGACGTTGTCATGTTGATGTCCTTTGGTTTCTTGTAGGTGGCTTTGTAGGTACCTTTGTAAGTACCTTGTTTAGGTTGAGAGGGGTATTATCCATTCTGGAAAGCACAAGTAATAACGAGTAATATTGAATAAAATATAAGAATTACTTGTGATTGGCGGGGCTGTAATAGTCCTCGTGGGTGAGCTGAACGATGGATTTTAATAAGGCACGTACGTTTATCTGTGTGGTGGATAGTGGCGGGGTTACCCTGGCGGCAAACCGCTTGCTGCGTACTCAACAGGCTATTTCCTTACAATTACAGCAGCTGGAGAAAGAGTTGGAGTTGAACTTGTTTCACCGTCAAGGCCCTAAGATTCTCCTTACCTCTGATGGTGAGCGGCTATATCAGCTATTTAAACCTCAGTTGTTGGCGATGGAGAACGCCGTGCTGGATTTGAAATCGAGCAAACAGAAGACTAAAGGGTTGATCCGAGTAGGAGCGTGGATGGAGCAAGCGGTAAATTATTTGCCGGAAATGATTCGGCTTTTCAAGCAGCAATACCCATTCGTTGAATTCGAATTGGTCATTGCGGAAGATGTTGAAATTGAACGGTTACTAAAAAGTAACGCCATTGATATTGGGTTACAGGTGTATTGTCAGGATAAAAAGATTTTTAAATGTGAGCCTATTTATCGTCAACCGCTACTTCCCGTTGTATCTCGTGGTTATCTAAAAAAACATCAGGCCCCAAAGGAAATAATCGATACTTTTGATATGCCGTTGCTGGATTACTCCAATGAGTACTCTGCCTATAATCATTGGATCAAGAAAAATGCGCGTGATTGGCTGCCGCAAGCGCAAAAAAAAGTACGCGCCATAACAACATCCAATAATGTGGTATTAAAACAGTTAGTGCTTCAGGGTTTGGGATTTGGTTTCTTACATCAGGAATCCATTCAGGCGGAACTGGATGTTGGTGAACTTACTCCTTTGTTTGGAAGTCAGAAAAGTCAGGAAAATCAGAACATTTTTGTAGAACTTGAGGTGCTCTACAAAAGAAAACACGCTCTGGGATTTGTGCACCAGGAGTTCATTGCACTCCTGCATGAAAACAAAGCCAGTTGGATGCCCCCTTGTCTTTAACCCCCCTGTCTCTTATATTGACTTTATAGTCACGTGGTCAGTCAGTTCGGCCAATACAATGTGAATCCATATCATAGAATGTAAAGGATGCTGATATAATTATAAAGGAATAGGTCATGTTCTACATTGCTCGGCTGCCACGCACGTTTGTTGTTATTTGTTTATTATCCCTAATCTCACCGTTACTCTCATCGCTTACGTTGGCCTCTGATTTTTATGGCCCGCTTGATGAACCCTGCCATCCTCAAAAAGTTATCACTTGTGCGCTTCCTTACCCTTCCGATATTTATGCTTATGCAGAGGAAAATAGCGAAACAGGCCTTCGTTTAAACTTACCTTTCGGTATTGTTAGAGATGAACTGTTGAAGGACGTACCTCCATCTTTAACACCTCAAACAGTATTTAACGGTTCGAATGGGTTCTCTGCGGCGACAAGTGTTTTGTTTGAATTAGATCAAGAGCCAGACTTGAGTACTATCCCTGAGTCGGGGGGTGAAACGGTCATCGCTTATAATCTTGATACTGGAGAACGTGTTCCTTTACGAGTGCAACTCAATGAATATGCAAGATCGAAGCATGTAGCCGCTCCTTCACAGGTTATGGAGATTTACCCGCGGGCACGATGGGATTTTGGTAATCGATATGTTGTTGCATTAACCCATTCGCTGAAAACAATGCAAGGTGAACGTTATCAACCGTCGCTTGGTTTTGTACAGTCAGCTGCAGCAGATGGTTCACGGTTATCGAATTATTATGAATCGACGTTTGAGTTTTTGGAGTTATCAGGACATCCAAGAGATAGTCTTAGTGCGATGACCTTTTTTACGGTTCGTAGTGAGAACGAAGTAACGGGGCCAATAAAAGAACTTACAAGTTACGTCTATGAAGAAGAGCACCCGATTAGAAACTTGGATATAAGGTACCCGTGGTTTGGTTGGATTGGTGCAACAATTACCGGCGATGTATATGTTCATGATTTTCGAAATGAAGATGGCGGTATGGAGTACGACCTCACCAAATCCGAGGGGCACTGGATTCGATTTCGTTTAACACTGCCTCGTGTAGCGAAGCGACAGCAGGTTCCTATTGCAATCTACGGGCATGGCTTAACCATTTTAAAAGAGACCGATATTTTAGTGTCCCTCACCAATGCCTCACTCGGAATTGCTACCGTGTCGATTGACCACCCTAATCACGGTACACGAATAATGGAGGATGGTGGTTACGTCATGAGTCGTTTGAGTACAGAGTATGTACCAATGCAGGTGGGAATGATGATTCAATCTTCCGTTGATTTTATGTCATTATTAAAAGCGGTGAAAACCAGCATGTCCACTCTTGATGTGTTACCCAAACGGATGTGGAATTTATTTGGTGCTGGCCGATCGTCATCGGGTGATGGTATTCCAGAAATTGATACGAGTCGTATTTTCTACCAAGGCACATCATTGGGTGGTGTATTGGGTTCAACGTTTGTATCCCTTGCACCAGATCTAAAAGGTGCTTTCTTACACGTAACAGGTGTGGGTATAACCAATATATTATCTAACTCTCAGTTGTGGGACGGTGTGTTTAGTAACTTAGAACCTGCTGCCGCGATTGGTGCAGAAGCGATGATACTAAAATCAGCGATGCAACATGAAATTGATTATGGTGATGCTATTAATTTTGTACACTATTTTAGAAATCCACCGGTTACCGCAACGGCTAAGCCTGTGTTTATCGCTGCGGGTTTAGATGACCACGTTGTTCCTAACCTAAGTACGATTGCTATGGCAGAGATCGCTCAACTTCCTCTTGTGGGTACAGTGCTGTTTGATATTCCGGGTGTTGAAAAACAGGAGGATTTTGGTGATGGTTATGGTGTTATGCAGGTTAATCCACTGTTTAACATTAAAGGAGGGCTGCGAGGACTGATGGCTCACATTAGTTTTATTCGTCCAGAAGTGAATGTGGCAATGAAACGCTGGATTAAGCAGGTGGTTTTGGAAGAGTAGTGTGAAGCCGCAATAATCTCTTGCCACCAGAGGAACGTTTTCTAAGTCAGTGATAAAACGTTCTTCTTTTAAGGACAAAGGGTGCCCTCTGAAGAGCAAGTTGTGCCCCTCTGGTAGTGCCAAAACAAAACGTTCTTTCCTAAAGGGAACAAATTCTCCGTTCGCTTTTTTAAATTGATGTCATGCAACTCTCACATTACACCCATCACTCTCCTTTGAGGGGTGATCTTCCAAATCAACGGTATAGCTTCGGTGCCGCGCTGGGGTGTTTTATAGGTCAGTCATATAATTAACATGAAAACAAGCTATTTGGATGACAAGCGTCTAACCTTTATTTAGCTAACACTGTTTTTATATTTCGGTAACTTATCAGTTCTGCTGGTGTGGTATTGAGTTCGAGCCATAGAATGCTGGAGTGCCGATTTAATTGTAAAGAGGCAGATCATGTTCTATATAGCTCGGTTAACATGCACGTTTATTGTTGTTTGTTTATTATCACTAACTTCGCCGTCGACCTTTGCTTTTGATTTTTATGGTCCGCTTGACGAACCCTGCCATCCTCATAAAGTCATTACCTGTACGCTTCCGTACCCCTCAGATATTTATGCCTACGCGGAGGAAAGTAGTGAAACGGGTCTTCGTTTAATGTTTCCCGTCGGCATTGTGAGGGCAGAATTGCTGCAAGATGTACCCCCGTCTTTAACGCCTCAATCGGTTTTTAATGGTTCGAATGGATTCTCTGCGGCGACAAGTGTTTTGTTTGAATTAGATCAAGAGCCAGACTTGAG
>CAJXZM010000245.1 GCA_913063125.1 uncultured Gammaproteobacteria bacterium
GGTGATCAAAACAGCTGTTTTAAAGCGTTACCAGGGGGCGCGAAGATAGCCTATCACCCGGTGACGGGGTTAGTGCCTGGCAAAGAATCCCTACATGACTTCAGTTGCAGTCAAGCTATAGCCACTGGCAACGTCAGTCTACAAGACTATTTCTTTGAAAAACCCAGCTTATCCCTGCTAACAAATGCTGCTGCTAGTGGTGCCGGTGCCCGAGGTGATTTAGAGCAATATCATTACCCGGGTTGTTATCAAAGCAGCGACGAAGGTAAGCGTTATGCACAGCTACGTGCGGATGCCCTAAACACTTTCGCGTCAACCGCCACCATTAAAACCAATAGCCAACGGTTACAGCCGGGTTATGTGATGGCAATAGAAGGCCACCCCAGAAACAGCGCCAATCGCCAGTACCTAATCACTCAGGTTCACCATAAAAGCCAACAACCACAATCCTTAGAAGAAGGCGCGAGTACTGCTGCATATTCCTACCAAGCTACCGTCAGCTTAATCCCTAATGATGTAACCTACCGTCCAGCCCGAACACATCGGGTTAACAAAATCACCGGCACCGAAACCGCCATCGTGACAGGCCCACCAGGGGAGGAAATCTACACCGACGAACATGGCCGTATTAAGGTTCACTTCCATTGGGATAGAAATAACGGGTACAACGAAAAAAGCAGTTGTTGGGTACGTGTATCCCAAGCCGCTGCGGGTAGCCAGTGGGGCAGTGTCTCAATCCCCCGTGTTGGCGAAGAAGTTATGATCGCCTATGAGTCTGGTCTACCGGATCGCCCTATGGTGATTGGACGACTGTATAACGGACAGCACCCTGCGCCTTATCCTCTACCGGCCAATAAAACACGCTCATCCTTAAAAACCCTCAGTACCCCAGATGGCGGGGGATTTAATGAAGTCCGTATAGAAGATAAAAAAGGTAGCGAACAAATTTTTATCCATGCAGAAAAAGACGTGGATATGTTAGTGAAGAACGACTGGCGAGAAACCATTGATAATGATGAACATCATTCGGTGGATAAAGAATCGTTCACCAAAATCGGAAAAGATCATCATCAAACGGTGGATAAAGAGCACAATCTCAGTGTTGGCAAAAGCCATTCCCGCCAAGCCGGAAAAGATGCCCATATTAAAGCCGGTAAAAACTATCTCGGCCAAGCCCAAGAGATTCACTTAAAAGCCGGTATGCAGTTGGTGATAGAAGCGGGCACCGAAGTGGTGATGAAAGCAGGCAGCGGGCTTATCGCCCTTAATCCCTCAGGTGTGACGATTACCGGGGCAATGGTAAAAATCAACAGCGGTGGTGGCGGAGCTGCAGCCAAAGCCGCATCCCCCGACGCACCGGTTGCCCCAAAACTTCCCAAAGATGATAAAAGTGGCAAGGTCTCAAAAGCTGCCAAAGCGAAACAGAAAAAGTATGACGCGATAGCATTAGCATCCGGCAGCGCGAAAGCCGTTGAACCGGGTGACATCGCACTTGCCAGTGTTGTCAGAGGCCCCAATGTTGTCAGTAACGTACCGTTACCTCCAGAACAGAAAACAGCTGAAATAGAATGTGTACGCCCTGATGGCACTCCTGCCAAAAACTTCCCCTATCACGCTATCCTTGCCGATGGGTCTGAAAAGAGCGGTACCTTAGATGCCAACGGTAAAGCCAGTTTAGCAGGTGTACCAAAAGGCTCTGTACACGTTACTGTTGGTGAAACGGTAGCAGCCTCAGAGGTGATAAAACTTCGCCAAGAAATGACACAAATCTTTCAAGCCATTATTACGAAAGAAAAAGCTGACGCGAAGAAGCTTGCGGATAACCGAAGTGATCACAATATTCTGCAAGACACCGCAGAGTTGGACTTGTCCACCAAAAAAGGCATTTGGAAAGGTGCGCTTGGGTTTTTGACGTGGATAGACGATGTGGAGGATGTTGTAAACCCGGTGAATATCCTGCACCGAAAACTGGTCGTCGCCTGGAAGAGTTATAACAGCGACAGTGATGACTGGGCAGCAACGTACAAAAAGAACATTGAGATTGCAGATCATAAAGAATTGGTAGAAGCGTTAGGGTTTGATCCTAACAAAGTAACCGCCGAGGCAATCGCAGAAGCGTATGAAATAACAACCTACCTGTTTGATGATGAAACATCTCGTGAACTGATTAAACAGTTTGCGAAAGACTTTGTGCTAGCGCAAGACCGAACCGAGTGGGCAGAGTTTGCCGGTGGCGCGATGTTTGAGATTGCACTGAGTGCAGTAATTGTGGCATTAACGGGTGGGCTGGGTGCAGGAGCGATTGCTGCAAGGACATCTTCACGCCAAGCTGGGAAGTTAACAGAGCTGGGTAAAGTGCTTAAAAAGCTGGTGGCTAAGTTAAAGGCTGTGAAGTTAAGGAAGGTGAAATCGGGGGATACAGGGGAGACCGTAAAGGTTACACTGGTTATACCGAGAGAGGTAGAGTTTAGTTCGCATGGGCAGAAAGTGGATGTTGTTCCAGACACTAATGGTTCTGACTGGGTTAATTTGAGTGATGTTAAATATACGCAGGCTACCGTTTCAATTAAAACTGGAGATGGTACTCCAGTTTTAAATATTGCTTCAGATATGAAGTTGAATGGTTGGGACGTATCGAAAGCAAATCCTGACTTTATTAAGCTAGATGATGGGTTCATGACTTTGGATCATCGCCGTTTGGTTGCGGCAGATTGGGCTGGCCTTGATCAAATACCTGGAAATATCCATGGATTTGATGAACTCTTACCTAGTTCGTTTACTCAGTCTGGACGCTTCTCTAGTTTTGAATCTCCAGTTTCTTTCTCTGATTTAAGTACTCGTACCACTTTCTTTAAAGGTGATTTACCTGAGACATGGGGGCAGGCGGGTATGATCAGGTCGCTTCAGCAACAACAAAGATTTGACCAATTCCCTTTGACGGGCAGTTCTGACTTGCCGTCCTTCACTTTTAAAGGTGAAAATGAGTGGAATAAGTACATTACTACTTTAAAGAGGTTTGACTCCCAGTGAATTCGAACGATAAAGCAAATAAATTAATTAATTTGTGCGACAAGTATAAAGAGTACCTTCAGTCAGGGGCTTCTTATACTAGTGCCTTAGCTGTGAGCGACGCCTTAGGTGACTATGGACTGAAGCTGCATGCCGCAGCTTTATCTATGTATATTAACGGAGGTGATGGAGCTTGTAGTTTCGAGCTACCAGAGCCATGGGCTTCGTCGACTTGCTATTTAACTCAATCTCCACCTGGGGATGCGAAGCCACTAGATATTTGGTTTGATCCATTTGAATTGAGTTTTATGGTAAGGACTGTAAACCCTCTTGGTTACGGTAAAGCTGTGATAGGTTGGGTTTCAATTTCTCCGGTTTATTATTGGCAATATCATGTTTTCCAACTGCTCGTTAAGTTTAAGGAGAGAGATAGTAGTTTTTTAGATGTAAATGACTTGTTAGCTTCACGCCCCTTTGGTATTGATAAGTGGGATTATGCAAGTGATGTATATCATGAGGAAGCTTCAGCTTACGCTTTTTGGCATGGAAAATGGGTGTCGTCGAGTATTCGTGGAGAGGCAATTGTTGAATTGCTATCTCTTGAACAGTCGGGAATTATTTTCCCGGAAGGGATGAGTTATTGGGATGCATCGTTTAGTGGCACAGAAGATAGCCGTTCTGTATTTAGATGCTCTAAAGGTAAGAGTATTGATAATTTTTATACTGGAGAGTGGGATAGATCTCCAGATATAGGTTTTATAACAGTGATAACGGATCAAGTTGGCCTGATATCTACTGACGTTTTACCAAGGGAATCTGGAGAGTGTTTAGCATTATTAAATTGCTCTAGAAAGGTCTGAGTTATCTAATGATTGTTGATGTATATGCCTGGGACGGATTTTGTAAGCCAGACTCCATTTTCTGATAGATAAAACATAAATCCCTGCTCATTCATGAGCAGGGATTTAATCGTTAAGATGACAGGCTTTCCGTAGCGTTGTCCAACATTCGTAGCTATTTCAATATCAGTTGATAAATGTACATGTTGGCGTTGTTGTGGTTTTAGCCCTTCTTGTAAAATGCTATCTAAGAATCGAGTAGCTGTGCCGTGGTATAAAAACTCTGGTGGTGTAGCTGGTTTTAGCTGCAAATCAACATTAATCGAATGGCCTTGGTTTGCACGAATGTTTTGCCCATCGTCGGAAATAATAAATCGTTTCTTGTCGCTGGTACTGACGACTTCTTGAATTAAAGCGTGATCTAGGGGATTTGCTTCATCAGAATCATTGGCCTTGCTTATTAGTGCGTCGATATTGGCCCAACCGTTTTTATCAAGTGCTAGTTCTATTGCTTCTGGTTCGTGTCGCAAAACAAGGCTTAGAAATTTACTGGTTTTATTTAACTGCTTGGATGAGGTCATTACTGAGCTTCCTGAATCTGATCAGAAAAATCGCGCTTAGCGTTGTGTTTTAGTATGAGACTTTCCAATACAGATTTGGCGTCCTTGCGTTCTTCCTTATCAAATTGACTGAGGGTTTCAAACTGTAAAAAAAAGTCATCAGAAGGGCTACGTCCATGTGCTTCAAATAGCAAGAAGTCTGTACTTACATGGATTGTTAAGGTCATCTTCTTCAGAGCATTCAGTGAGAGCTGGGCTTGTCCCGCCTCATACTTCTTTGAGCTGTTCACATGAATGCCGGTAGTATCGGCCATCTGTTGCTGGGTAAGTCTCTGTTCTTTACGCAGGGTAATTAGTCGTGTTGGTAGGCTCATCATCAATAGTACTCTGATTAATATTGCCATAATGCTACTCCTTATTCATTGCCCTGTTGCTAGAATGCACATCGCTATGTGTCATAATAATTCATGAGTTTGGTTTTGACAATATTTTAGAGGAATAGGGATTAGTGCGGTTACCTGATCAACCAATAGGCAGCGTTAAGCTAGAGGTTTCCTTAGTTCGATTGGTGGAAACCAAAGGCTTCAACCTTAGACCCCACGGTAGTGGTTACGTGATGCCTGTTCCATGATGACGATACCGACTCATTGGTGATGACTTCTTCCAGGAACCTTTGGCATTGCGCATAGGGGGTTGCCAACAAGGTGGTTCGTTGTTGATTGGGTGATGAAAACCGAAGATGCGAGCTTCCGCCATGCGGTTGAATTGCTGCGTAATGAATTTTTATCTTCAGTTGTTGAAAGTAGTAAAGCCCCAAAGGTCATCAAACAAAATACCACGCCAAAACTATCCACCTCTTTAGCCGTTAATGCCGACCATCAAGAAATCTGATTCATTACATAGGGACCGTTTATTCGACAGCGATAATTGGAGGGGACTAAAATGAACCAAGTTATGATTGTAGAGGGTTCCTTCTCAGCAAAAAAGGCCGGAGTAATTGTTAGCGGAGTTAACCTTGAGTTAGATCCATTGAATTCAGTAGATATTAAGCAATTTATTGGCAATAGGGTCGGAGTCGTTATGCGGGAAGGCAGTGAGTTTGAGGCAGGCGTAAGGAAATTACAATCAGTGAATCTCTTGTTGGAAAGAAAAACATTAGTATTGCGCTGGGGAAGATTAAGGGGATTTATCAGGTTGTACAGGGGAGCAAGATATACTTGGTTGAGTAGTTCCAAGCAAAGTTGGTGTGAAAGAGGGGCTGCACCGTTCCCTAAATACAGAAGGATTGGTTAAATACGGGGAGAGTAGACTTTCCTCAATTTAGGCTGTTCCCGTTTCTAAGGTTCCAGATGCTACCCCGTAAAACCCAGGAAAAACATCTGGGTTTAGTCGAACCTAGGACCACCCCAGAAACAGCGCCAATCGCCAGTACCTAATCACTCAGGTTCACCATAAAAGCCAACAACCACAATCCCTAGAAGAAGGCGCAAGTACCGCCCCATACTCCTACCAAGCTACCGTCAGCTTAATCCCTAATGATGTAACCTATCGTCCAGCTCGAACACATCGGGTTAACAAAATCACCGGCACTGAAACCGCCATCGTGACAGGCCCACCAGGGGAAGAGATTTACACTGACGAGCACGGTCGTATTAAGGTTCACTTCCATTGGGATAGAAATAACGGGTATAACGAAAAAAGTAGTTGTTGGGTGCGTGTCTCCCAAGCCGCTGCGGGTAGTCAGTGGGGCAGTGTCTCAATCCCCCGTGTTGGCGAAGAAGTTATGATCGCTTATGAATCAGGCCTACCGGATCGCCCTATGGTTATTGGCCGACTGTATAACGGCCAACATCCCGCGCCTTATCCTCTACCTGCCAATAAAACACGCGCATCCTTAAAAACCCTCAGTACCCCAGATGGCGGGGGATTTAATGAAGTCCGTATAGAAGATAAAAAAGGTAGCGAACAAATTTTTATCCATGCAGAAAAAGACGTGGATATGTTAGTGAAGAACGACTGGCGAGAAACCATTGATAATGATGAACATCATTCGGTGGATAAAGAATCGTTCACCAAAATCGGAAAAGATCATCATCAAACGGTGGATAAAGAGCACAATCTCAGTGTTGGCAAAAGCCATTCCCGCCAAGCCGGAAAAGATGCCCATATTAAAGCCGGTAAAAACTATCTCGGCCAAGCCCAAGAGATTCACTTAAAAGCCGGTATGCAGTTGGTGATAGAAGCGGGCACCGAAGTGGTGATGAAAGCAGGCAGCGGGCTTATCGCCCTTAATCCCTCAGGTGTGACGATTACCGGGGCAATGGTAAAAATCAACAGCGGTGGTGGCGGAGCTGCAGCCAAAGCCGCATCCCCCGACGCACCGGTTGCCCCAAAACTTCCCAAAGATGATAAAAGTGGCAAGGTCTCAAAAGCTGCCAAAGCGAAACAGAAAAAGTATGACGCGATAGCATTAGCATCCGGCAGCGCGAAAGCCGTTGAACCGGGTGACATCGCACTTGCCAGTGTTGTCAGAGGCCCCAATGTTGTCAGTAACGTACCGTTACCTCCAGAACAGAAAACAGCTGAAATAGAATGTGTACGCCCTGATGGCACTCCTGCCAAAAACTTCCCCTATCACGCTATCCTTGCCGATGGGTCTGAAAAGAGCGGTACCTTAGATGCCAACGGTAAAGCCAGTTTAGCAGGTGTACCAAAAGGCTCTGTACACGTTACTGTTGGTGAAACGGTAGCAGCCTCAGAGGTGATAAAACTTCGCCAAGAAATGACACAAATCTTTCAAGCCATTATTACGAAAGAAAAAGCTGACGCGAAGAAGCTTGCGGATAACCGAAGTGATCACAATATTCTGCAAGACACCGCAGAGTTGGACTTGTCCACCAAAAAAGGCATTTGGAAAGGTGCGCTTGGGTTTTTGACGTGGATAGACGATGTGGAGGATGTTGTAAACCCGGTGAATATCCTGCACCGAAAACTGGTCGTCGCCTGGAAGAGTTATAACAGCGACAGTGATGACTGGGCAGCAACGTACAAAAAGAACATTGAGATTGCAGATCATAAAGAATTGGTAGAAGCGTTAGGGTTTGATCCTAACAAAGTAACCGCCGAGGCAATCGCAGAAGCGTATGAAATAACAACCTACCTGTTTGATGATGAAACATCTCGTGAACTGATTAAACAGTTTGCGAAAGACTTTGTGCTAGCGCAAGACCGAACCGAGTGGGCAGAGTTTGCCGGTGGCGCGATGTTTGAGATTGCACTGAGTGCAGTAATTGTGGCATTAACGGGTGGGCTGGGTGCAGGAGCGATTGCTGCAAGGACATCTTCACGCCAAGCTGGGAAGTTAACAGAGCTGGGTAAAGTGCTTAAAAAGCTGGTGGCTAAGTTAAAGGCTGTGAAGTTAAGGAAGGTGAAATCGGGGGATACAGGGGAGACCGTAAAGGTTACACTGGTTATACCGAGAGAGGT
>CAJXZM010000246.1 GCA_913063125.1 uncultured Gammaproteobacteria bacterium
CCAAAACAAGCATCTAAATTGGAAAGCCTTGTTAGGGAGCAATACAAAAAACTTCCAGCATGGATTCATCGTCAGGCTGAAATGGTGATAAACCCTGCTTTATTGGAAAATGCATCAACTCTTGGCCTTGATGGTGATGTGATTGTTTTTGAAAAAATCACTGAAGTTGAAGAGAAGCTAGAAGATGAAGTTGATGTTGACGCTATGATCGAGGCGATGATTTAACACTCAGCTTCTTCTCATTGCGTCATTATATCAATACCTACAATCTTTGAAAAAACACGAACAACTGAAGGAATCAGTTCGTCGTTAAATTCATAGTTTGGACTATGGCAAGGGGCGCAAAAATGCTCCTCTTGCCCCATGCCTATCAATGCATAAGCCCCTGGGATTTCGTTTAGGTAATAGCTAAAGTCTTCCGATGCCATAATAGGTACGGCTATGTTTGTGCCTTTCCATTGATCGCCGAGTTCAGCGGCTAATATTTCTCGATAATGCTTTGCAGGGCCAGCGTGATTAATCGTTGCTTCATAGCAGGGTTTAACCAGTACCTTGGCGTCAACGCCGTAGCTGCTCGCCGTATCTTTTGTTATTTGTGTTATTAATTCGCTGATTTGATCTTGCAATGTAGGGTCAGTGAGTCGAATACTGCCTTCCACTTTTGTCGTGTTAGGGATGACCGTGGGGGAGCTAACCGCATCAATGCTAGTTACACTTATGACGACCGCAGATTGAGGGGCCATTCGTCGGCTGACGATTTGTTGTAAATTGAGAGTGACTGCCGCCGCCGCCAGTACTGGGTCGATACAGGCTTCAGGTTGGCTTGCATGTCCCCCTTTTCCTTGCAGCTCAATGTGAAAGGTACCGTTCCCGGACATTACGGGACCGTCTGGGCACACTGCTTGGCCGAAGGGTAGCGCTGGCCAGTTGTGCCAGCCGTAGATTTCATCCACGCCTTTTAAGGCGCCATCTTCAACCATCTTTTTTGCACCATGAGCGCCTTCTTCTGCGGGCTGAAATAATAAACTCACAGGACCCGTTAGTTTCTCTTCATGCTGCTTGAGCCATGCTGCTGTAGCCCATAACGTTGCGGTGTGACCGTCATGCCCACAAGCGTGCATACAACCATCAATTGTTGAGCTGTAAGATAGACCGGTGGACTCATTAATCGGCAATGCATCGATATCGGCTCGAAGGGCGATATGTTTGCCGTGTGCATTGGGTGCCAAGGTCCCAATCGTGCCGTGTTGAGCGCAGGATCGCCACGGAATGTCGAGTTTGTCCAGTTCTGCTCGAATCGTGGCCGCGGTATTTTCTTCTTGCCAGCTTAGTTCAGGGTGTTGGTGAAGCGCATGACGTAAGGCGGTAGCCTGCTCCATAATACTTGGCCAACGTACTGTCATATTTATCCCCTGAGTTTATGTGTTGATATGAAAAGTGCTGTAAAACACTATCACCTAGAATAGTCTTTTGCAGCACTGAGTGGCAAGCTACGAGAGGGTAAAATAGTAATTAGAACGGTGAGCTGTAACTCATTTCCAAAATGGAGAATTCGATGGTTGAGCGAACATCTAAACCAGCGGAAGGATTATAGACAAAATTATCCCCTCTGTTGTTATTGCCATTGGTGCTTGAACCAGCAGGTATATACTGGTCACTTATGCCATAAGCAAATGCAATATCAAAGACAGAGCTGTCTGTCATACGATAACTTAGTCCTATTGAGTATAAATCGAAGTCACCCATGGGAATTATAAAGTCCAATTTATCGTCGGGAATACCTGAATTTCGAGGCTCATAACCCATACGGTAGGCTGTGTTGTCGCTGTATTGATATTCAATACCAAAAGCCCAATTGGAAGCATCTTCGTAACCTCGTGGTATGACAATAGCGTCAGCTTCTACACCTTCAACAAAAGGCTGAAGTACGGCTAAAAGTGGTATGCTCTCGTCCGTTTTGAAATTAAACTCTTGCCATACGCTAGTTTCAGTCCATTTGAAGTCCACATTAACTTTTATTTTTGGCGTTAGTTGCAGGCTAATACCCGCTGCAATATGCTGGGGTAAGACAATATTAATACTTCCACTGGTCTCAATTACGCCTCCATTTTTGGTGACATCTAATGCATCAACTACCTGTTTCAGGGTTGCATTGGAGTCAGCGAGCCCCTGAAATAAACCAACAACTTGCTGATCCAAAATAACGGCAATGTCTCCTTCCAGAGTGTCGTTGGATTCACTTTGGTAGACAAATCCAAAAGTGAACCATTCTGTTGGTTCCCATAATAAGCCGATATTAAATGTTGCTGATACCGTTTTTTCGAGCTCAACTTCTAGTGTAAACATTCTTTCAAATGGACTGATTTCTCCTCCGCATATATCAACCGGTACCCCCTCAAAAACAAAGCCATTGTCCGCACCTAAACAAACATCGTCGGTGGCGGCCTTGAGTGCACCGACTAAAATGTTTGGAGCTCGATAATCTAGACTTAAACCTACACCAAAATACGACAGGCCGATGCTGGCTCCAAGCGATAACTCATCGTTAACCTTCCAGCCGATAGAGGGGGATAAAAAAGTGATACGAGAAAGTCCCATATTAGTCCCATAAAAACGACCTGTATCATCTTCTTCGCGAGTAAAACCTAGCATAAGAGGGGCGTAAGCTGCTGTTGCAAACGTAATGTCGCTACCGGGAGGGTTATAGGACATACCGCCAAGGGGGGCGGCGACAACGGGAACTTCAGTAACACCTAAACCAGGCAAATACAGGGCGAAATTTTTGACTTCACTTGTTGTATTGGCCATCGGGTCAATGAAATTATACTTAGCTAGTAAAGCGTCGTACTCTTCATTGGAGGTGAATTCCCCTACTACGGATATGTCACCGACGATGAATTTCAAATGGCTTTGTCTTCCTTTAAGTCGCGTGAGGCCAGCGGGATTAAAGTGTATAGAGTCAATGCCTGGTGGGTCTGCAGTTACGGCGTTTCCTAATGAAATTGCTTTTGCGTTACCGATTAATAAATTCTGACCAAGTTGAGCATATACATTGGGTGTTATTCCGCTTAGAAATAATGCGAGCACAAAAAAACGTATCGCCATTGTCACGTTGTCCATGTGAATTACCTATCATGTTATTATTTTTATTGTGTTGGCTGGTGTGTTTTTCTAGGAGTGTTGTTAGAAAAATGGCACGTGTATTGATCCTTCAATGCGGGCTAATGTTGGCCAAAAAGGGCTTCGGAACATGTAGTGGGAGTGGTAGCCATATACCAGTAAACCCAATGTATCGCCTTTTTCTAAGTGTGTGCTAATAGTGGCCAATTCAATGTCGTTGACGCGGTTTCCTGTTAATGCGGAAACCTGTCGGTTGATCAATTCGATACTGCTTTCACCTGCCTTTCTCTTACCCAAGCCAACATACAAAAGTGGTATGGACTCGTCTTTGTCATGAGTGACCGATAGTTTTGCTTTGGGGGTGCCGAATACAATGCGTTGCTGGGTTGCCTGTTCGAAAGGAATAAAAAGGGGGCGTAATGTTCCTCCTGCTGGTTGGTTATCTAGGGTATTTGTCTCGTTTTGTTCACTGTCAACGAATCGGAATAAATCAATGACGTTATCGATAGGTTGCATGAATAATTCTGTAAGGCCAGATAACCCTGAAAGTACCTCTTGTTCTTTAAACGTAAACGTTCGGTAGTCTGGTTTAACTTCAGTAAGCGCTATTCCGCTGTCGTAATCTAACGAGACACAGTATTTTGATAGCTTGTTTTTGGTGTTTGGAATGCCTTTTAATTTTTCATCCCACCAGGATAATGCCGTGTTAATGAGATTGAGTTTTTGTGTTCCACAATGAACTGATTCATCAATGCTAAAAAATGGAAATCGGGTATAGCCATCAACGATAGGTATGTTATGCCCATCTTGAATTAATATCGCGTGAGCCTCTTTACCGCTTTTATCAAAGCACTCCATCGCTTTTAATGCATGATTAACGGACAAAATTGAGTCTGAAAACGCCTGGATTAACAGCGCATCAGCTTGTGGGTAGCGTTGTTGATCGCAATAATAGGACAGACTGCGTTCTTGTAATTGTTGGATAATATCGTCAGTTATTTCATTGGATACTGCACTGCTGAATGCTGTTGCCGTTTCTTTGTTTAGGTCGAATGCGCTACCCAGTTCCCCGCCGTAATAGAGCATTGCTGGCCACAGTGTTTTTGCAGCCCCTTTATCTATAGCCATCGTGAAGTCGTACCAAGTAGTGACTGGGATTATTGCGTCAATGCGCTCGTCCATTACTGAAGCAAGAAGCTGTGCGCCGCCACCGTAACTTTCACCAATCATACCAATGCTGTAGTCCTTGCCATTGATGGCTACGTCTTTCTTAAGATTGGGTATGTTGTTAATGGCCCAGTCGATAACGGACGACACATCTTTAACTTCTTTCTGGGGATCCATCATTGATATTTTACCGCCACTTGATCCAAACCCCCGTTGGTCGTAACTAATCATCCAGTAACCGTTTTCCCATGCTTTTAGTGCGGCCTCGCCGGTGTAAGCGATTTTTGCGTATAGGCTATAAGGGTCTGAGACTCTGAAAGCACCAAATCCGTGTGCATGGATGATGAGGGGGGCTGTTTGGTCTAGCGGGAGGGTGGGTTGATACACCGTAGCGCGAAGCAGGGTGCCGTCGTGACTGGTTATTTCAACTTGGTAGTAGGTTTGCTTATAGTGCTGTTTTTGCTCCTGTGACAAGCCTTGTTGATCACTAGGCTCACTCAATTCTAACTTGCCCTCTAGCGATTTAAGGGTGCTGCAGCCAGAGAGGAAAGCAAGGGTAATGGTCAGTATGAGTCGAATAATCATAATGTGTACTCGGCGTGTGGCTTTTGTCGTTATTTTTATGGAGGGCATGGCCCAAATTCACCTATCTCGATATAGGTGAGTCATCTATCATCTGATAGGTGAAAATATTTGTCAACAGAAGGATTGATTGTTTTATAATTCACTCGTTTGATAATGTTGCGGATAATTTAGCAGTGCCGTTTACTAGGATTTATTTCATGCCAGAATTAGAAGAACCCCAAAAGCTGACACGTAAGGATAAAAAAGAATTAACACGAGAGCGCCTTATTGATGCGGCACTGAGTGTTGTGCTTGAAGGCGGTTACGCGAACTTCACGATGCGAAAAGTGACAAAAAAGGCAGGTATTGCTCAGCCAAGTTTTTATTCTCACTTTGATACGATGGGGGAACTGTTATCTGCTGCGTTTTCTAGGCTTAGAGATCACTACTTATATCCGATGCAGGACATGTTATTAACGATGCTGAAGGAGGGCGGGGAACAGTCGTTACCTATGTTGTTTTCTCGAATGTATTCACTGGTGTTTGATTTTTATTTATCAAACCCTGAGTTGTTTTGTTTGACCTTGGTAGATAGCCAATCTGGTGCAACAGTGGGTAATCAGTACCGTAAGGAATACAACAGTCTTAGGGGTATGTGGGGTGAGTTTTTCTTTGATAATGCCAGTGTGCTTGGCGGTCCTATTGAAAAGCATCAAGCAGATATGGTGGTTGATGCTTTGTTTGGGATGATTGATTCGCTGTTACTTGGTTATATAGATAAGCGTTATTCCGATAAAGATGCGATGGTAGAAATGTTGACCTCGTTTACTCTTCATCAGTTAAGTTCGTTAAGCAAACCATAAGGTAAGTACAGGTGATAAGAGTGTTTTTATATTTATCACACCCAATTGACCAATAGGGTAAACCTTGTTTTTGTAGAGAGGGAGCAGGCTATACTGAAAAGTGCGGCTTAACATTATTTGACTGGTATACCACAAAATGATGCAAACACTTCAAGGATATCATTTAAAGACATTGCTACATCAGGGCTCATGTTCTCTGGTCTATCGGGCTATTCGTGAAAGCGACATGCAGCCTGTTGTTATTAAACTGCTGAATATTGACTACCCTAGTCAGGAGGACTTGGCACGATTTAAAAGAGGGTATTCCCTTATTAAGGGTCTACGTGCCGAAAGTGTTATTGGTGTTTATAGCTTAGAGCGTTATAAAAATAGCCTTTTTATTGTAATGGAGGATATTGGGGGTGGTTCAGTTGCTAGTTTATTGCTCTCTGGTGCATTAGGTTTGGAGAGGTTTCTTCAATTAGCCACTTCTATTGCGAATGCCGTCGGGGAAATTCATCAGCTAAAGCTCATTCACAAAGATATTTGTCCACAAAATATCATCATTAACCCAGAAACTAACCAAGTTAAAATTATTGATTTTGGAATATCGTCGGAGCTTTTTTTAGAAACTCAGGACGCAATCAATCCTGATCATCTTGAGGGAACGTTGGATTACCTGTCTCCTGAGCAAACAGGGCGGATGAACCGGGTGGTTGATTACCGGACTGACTTGTACGCATTAGGGGCAACGTTTTATCACATGTTGACGGGAATCCCTCCTTTCAATGGTAGTGATGCAATGGAGATGGTCCATGCACATATCGCTAAAATGCCAAGGCCCCCATGTGAGGTTGACTCTGCGATACCTAAGACTCTTTCAGATATCGTTCTAAAACTCATGGCTAAGACATCAGAGGATCGATACCAAAGTGGAGGTGGGTTAAAGGCCGACCTTCAGTTGTGCTTTGAGCAATGGCAAGAAAAGTCAGAGATATCACCATTTAAGTTCGCATCACATGATTTTTCTGGCCAGTTTCAGATTCCGCAAAAGTTATATGGGAGAGATAAAGAAGTTAATACCCTAATGACTGCTTTTAATCGCGTTGCTAGAGGCTCAACGGAAATGGTTCTGGTAGCGGGTTATTCAGGCGTCGGGAAATCTGTGCTGATACAAGAGGTTCACAAACCGATTGTTGCCAAACGGGGTTATTTTATTTCTGGTAAGTTTGATCAGTTTTTGCGAAATATACCGTATTCAGCGCTTATACAGGCATTTCGAGGTTTGGCTAAACAGTTGTTAACGGAAACGGATGTACAGCTTGAGACATGGAAACATAAACTTCTCCTGGCGTTAGGGAAGGAGGCTCAGGTTATTGTAGATATCATTCCCGAAATAGGTTTGATTGTAGGGCCACAAATAGACGTACCTCTTTTGGGTCCTCAGGAAACCCAAAACCGCTTTAATATGAAATTCCAAGCGCTAATTCAGGTGTTTGCTAGAAAAGAGCATCCATTGGTGATTTTTTTAGATGATTTGCAATGGGCAGATACAGCAACTCTAAATTTACTTATTAATATTCTTGCCGATCGTACAAGCCAATATCTGCTCTTTATGGGCGCTTACAGAGATAATGAAGTTGATCGTTTTCACCCATTTATTGTCGCTGTTGAAGAAATTAAGTGTAGCGGGGCAATCGCTCATACTCTTGAACTTTTACCTTTAGCCAGAAATGCATTAAATCTACTTATTACAGACACTTTTAATACGCAAAGGGATAGAGTTAATGAATTGGGACAGCTGGTTCTGAATAAAACGGAGGGCAACCCTTTCTTCGTTTGCCAATTTCTTAAACGTTTATACCAGGATCAACTCATTACATTTGATTTTTATAAAACAAGTTGGCAGTGGGATGTCAGGCAGATTGAGGCGCGTGGTATCACGAGTAATGTTGTCGAGTTGATGGTCGAAAAAATAAAAAAACTACCTGCTGCGACACAAAAGTTGCTAAATCTTGGGGCTTGTATTGGCAATGCTTTTGAATTAAATACATTGGCTTTGATATGCGAAGAACCTTTGCCGGTACTTGTTCAGCACTTATGGCCTGCGTTGGAACAAGGTTTGT
>CAJXZM010000247.1 GCA_913063125.1 uncultured Gammaproteobacteria bacterium
TGTGTACAAGCCCTCTCTCAATGGTGAGTAGATTATCAACAATTTTTAGAATAAACATACTAAACGCTATAAAAAGTACTTATAACACAACACCTTAGCGCAAAAAACCACCAAAAAAACCAAAACGGCAGTTCCAACTCGCTATTCAACCCATTGTTTTATAAGCATATAAGTGAAAGCATCATTTTATGCCACTACACATAACCTTATATCAAAAATCCGAAGTATAACTAAGCTCAACCATCACACCTTCCACCTTCCCTGTGAAATCTATACCTGCATAGGGGTTATAAAGGATATTAATACTCTCATCTGTGCTGTTGGCGTTGGTGCTTGTTCCAGCTGGTACATCGATGGTTGAAATCAAATAACCCACACCAAACTCTAACAACTGATCTTTCGACATCTGATACGCAAACCCTGCAGTATAGAGTTCTGCATCACCAATAGGTAACAAAACGTCACGCTTGTCTTCAGGTATTGAGGATTTTCTGGGCTCATACCCTGCTCTTAATGCAAGAACATCACTCCATTGATATTCCACGCCAAAGGCCCAGTTCCAAGTGCTTTCATATTGACGGGGAATGGTTAATACATCTTTCGTTGCATAGGGTGATAAAGGGCCAGCAATCTTTAAAAAATCTAACGGCTCGTCGAACTCGACTGTAATTCCATCCCACACCCCCCAATCTGTCCATTTAGCGTCGACATTGACCTTCCAGTTAGGTGTCACCTGTACACTGACACCGGTAGCAAAATGCGCTGGCGTCTTTAAATTAATAGTCGCCTTACCTTTTTCCACCCTTGTCCCTGTGGGCAAAGGTAGCAATACATTCACAGCTTGCCCTAATGACGATTCATAGATCCCTTCAAAGAATGAAGACCACGCATCACTATAAGTAATTTGATAAGAGCCTTTCATTTCATTTTCACTTTCAGACTGATACACCGCCCCCCAACTAAACCAAGGAGTCGGTTTCCACAACACACCGAAGTTAATACTAAAACTCAACGTGTCTTCTGCGTAAAACTCAAGCCGAGCCGCTTCTGTTACCGGTGTCAGTTCACCGTCACAAAGCTCAATCACCCCCGGTACACATAAGTTCTGCTCGGTTAGCTGATCAGATAATAAATAGGCCAATCCAACCAAGCTATGAGGCACGCGCAACCTTGTATTTCCCCCGATACCAAAATAAGACAACCCAAGTGACGCTCCAACACCCCATTCATCCGTCAATTGAATGCCCACTGAAGGTGAAAAATAGGTGATTCTTGATATTGCCAACACCTCACCCATGTACGTTGCAGGGTCATCCTTATCACGCACATACCCTGCAGCCATCGGCGTATAGACCGCTGTACCAAACGTTAAATTAGATCCCGGCGGGTTATAAATAGCGCCTCCCAAAGGGGCTATTAAAAAAGGAAGAGGCCATTCTTCTGGCTCATCTTTGCCTGGGATTTTCAAAGCCAAAGTAGACGTGCTACTTGAACTATTAGGCACATCATCTTCCAAGCCCAAGGCATCCAAGCGCTCTTGGTACGCTGGAGAATAGTCACCAAACTCTAAACCAAAAGATAAATAAGCAGCCATGATCTTAACATTCGATTTACGCCCTTTCATAAGCGCTAAGCCAGCGGGATTAAAGTGAATGGCGTCAACGCCAGGCGGATCTGCCGTTACGGCATTCGCAAGAGATAACGCCTTTGCGTTCCCGATGGTTAAATTTTCTACAATTGCGGACAGTGCCACTTCACTGAATAGGCACAAAAAAAACACAAAAAAAACACAAAACACTCCGTTACGCTGATGCATTATCTACCATTCCCTATTACGCAGATGCAGCTGTGCTGCTCTTTATTATTATTGTTTTCGACCCAAGGCAATGCAGCATTTCACCACGCAGAACCGATTGGTTCTGTCAAGTTTACAGCGCAATTCAGAAAACTCAACAGTCACAAATGGACTTTTTAGTACATTGCGTTGTCAAAAGCTCTGTTCTGTAATGAAGAAGCGATCACACTTTATACAGATCCACTCAGGCATAATAATGGTGCGCCTGTTAGACCAGAAGATTACTGGTATAAGTGCGCTAAACGGCCTATTGTGTAACTAACCGCTCTCTGCTTATTGTTGGCTAACAGCTTCATTTGCTTAACAAAGTTAGTTTTGATAGCTTGTTTCGTTTTATTCATGGGCTGCACCCTGAACAACAACCAGGGCTCCCGCAAGACAATTTCAGGTTGGCTATATATGATTCGTCGAATACCTACTGCACTTCTTGCTGTTCCCCTTATTGTTCTATCCATACTAGCCAGCCAAGCTCACAGTATTTCCAGCCCATCAGACCTGACTCAAAACTTACTCTCCCCTACTAGAGCTCAGGTAAAAACCAGCATTAATATTGTTAAACGCCTCGAACAAACCCATTACAATCATATCTATTTAGATGATGCGCTATCTTCACAAATTTATGATCGTTACATAAAAGATTTAGACGCTAGTCATAGTTACTTTTTGCAATCTGACATCAAGGAGTTTGAGGCTTACCGATACGAATTGGATAACGCGTTAAAAAGTGGCAACCTTGCCCCCGCCTACCATATATTCAACCGCTACCAAATCCGCCTGATTGATCGCCTAACGTATATTCTCCAGTCCCTAGAAGGTATGGCCAAATTAAATTTTTCCTTAAAAGAGACTTACGAAACTGATAGAGAAGATGCGCCATGGCTAACCTCACAAGCCCAACTCAATAGTCTATGGGACAAACGTCTAAAACATATGGTGCTTAACCAGAAGCTATCAGGCAACGACAACGATAAAATCAAAAAAACCCTCATTAAGCGCTTTAAGAATCAACTTAATCGAATACAACAAACCGCCAGCCAAGATGCCTTTCAAATATACATTAACGCATTAACTCAAACTTACGACCCGCATACGCAGTACTTTTCTCCTCGAGTATCTGAAAACTTTAATATCAACATGAGCCTACAGCTACAAGGGATCGGCGCAGTACTACAAGCCGAAGACGAATACACAAAAATTGTTCGCCTTGTCAGTGGTGGTCCCGCAGACAAATCTAACCAACTCAATCCCGCCGATAGAATAATTGGAGTTGCGCAAGGTAAAGGGGAAATGAATGACGTAGTAGGCTGGCGCTTAGATGACGTAGTGTCACGTATTCGCGGGAAAAAAGGTAGCGTGGTTCGATTAAAGGTTATCCCTGCCAATGCCGAGGATGAAAGCACCACAAAAATAGTTAGCATTACCCGTGACACGGTAAAACTTGAAGACCGAGCGGCTCAATCCACTATTCTTGAAATAAAACACGATGGAAAAGCAAAAAAAATGGGGGTTATCGACATACCGACGTTTTATGCTGACTTTCAAGCAATGCAAAATGGCGACCCAAATTACAAGTCCACCACTCGCGATGTTACCCGTCTTATCAAGGATTTAGAAAAGCAAGATGTCGATGGTATTATCATCGACCTACGAAACAATGGTGGTGGATCTCTTAACGAAGCCAATTCATTAGTTGGACTTTTTATTGATGCTGGCCCTACAGTGCAAGTAAAACATTCTAGTGGTCACATTGAGCCGTGGGAAGATACCGATGATCGCGTCATTTACGCGGGCCCTATTGCGGTAGTTATCAACCGACTCAGCGCTTCCGCTTCTGAGATTTTTGCTGGTGCCATCCAAGATTACGGTCGCGGTTTAATTATTGGTGGCCGCAGCTTTGGTAAGGGAACCGTTCAATCCTTACAATCACTACGTCCTATTGAGAACGGCCAACTTAAAGTCACCTCAGCTAAGTTCTACCGAATCTCTGGTGAAAGCAATCAACATAAAGGTATCACGCCAGATATACTATTTCCGAGCACCTTTAACCTCGACGAAATTGGCGAGAGCGCCTTAGAAAATGCGTTACCTTCTGATAATATACGCCCCGCTCGTTTTAAGCGCTGGAGCAGCTACGACCAATACCTTAATTTTTTAACCGCCGCACATAACGAACGCATTGCAACAAACCCTGACTTTGTATTCACTAATGAGCAAATCTCCAACCTGAACGAAATACGCAATAAAACTGTTGTATCCCTTAACGAAAAAACACGCATTAAAGAACAAGACAAGGCAAAAAATCGCCGCCTAGTAATGGAGAACAAGAAACGTTTAGCAAAAGGTAAGAAACCTTACAAAGACTTTGAAACATTCACAACAGCAGCTGAAGAAGTCGAAGATGAACACCAACTCAGTAAAAAAATCACTATCGATTACATTCTGACAGAAGCTGGACATATATTAGAAGATTTGATTTCAATCAGCCCCAAAACACATGTTGCTGTACATTAAATAGCAAATCGAACAACAAGATGAATAACAAGACATGACACTATTTGTGCTTGATACTCGATTAGAAGCCGATACGTTTAGGATCGGCGAATCGGCACTTAACTTATTATTACTGATGAACGACTCTCGCTACCCTTGGTGTATTTTAGTGCCCAAACAAGCCGGATTACGAGAGATCTATGAGCTTAGCACCAAAGATCAATCCACATTACTCATCGAATCCAGCTTGCTTGCAAAAACGATGATGACTACGTTCATGCAAGAGAAAATGAATATCGGTGCACTTGGTAACGTTGTCAGCCAACTGCATATCCATCACGTCGGTCGCCGCCAGAACGACCCTGCATGGCCAGCTCCGGTATGGGGCCATTCCCAAGCAACACCCTACTCTTCTGATAACCGAAAACAAAACGTTCAAGCACTATCTCAATCATCCTTAGCGGATCATTTCACGTTTTAACACCCTAGAGTTACACTCTTAACCTGATACTTAACCTAATGCGCAGTCAAAAGCTCGCAGCGCAGCAATGACACCTCTGCAACATTGCCCATACCCTTTAAAACACTCCTCCGCCATAGGCGACACATCAGAACCTTGCACAGGCAACTGATTGGTCTCAACCATTTGCCTAAAGCGGGCAACATAAACCCACTGCACCCATTCTTCAAAGCGCATAGTATCGTAGAAAAATGGCAATTCGCTTTTAAAGGCTTCAGGTGAAGGCACATCATCACTCCAGAAACCAACAGCCTGCATCTCCGCCTCCACACAATCAAGCAACAGAAGTAACTGTTCCCGTGAGGCCTGCTTTTTCTTAGATATTGATTTATCGGGCACACTTTCTCGCGACATGACTACCTTTAGTTTTCTCAAAAACAAAAAAATGATATGAATCACGACGTGGAACAGTATCGCAATTAAACAGTCTATTCTATTGATAATGCAGCTTATCAGCTACCTTATAACCGCACATTCACATAGAATGACCTTACCTTTTATTGTTGCGTAAGAAGAAATCATCAATCATGAAATTAATCATTCCAAAACCAGCGGCACTTGCACTAGCGCTCTCTCTGATTAGCAGTACAAGTTTCGGGGCTGAAAATCTAAATCTTGCCACCGCTCTAGAGCAAGCCATTCAAAATGACCCTCAATGGGCCGCAACACGCCATGGCTACCAAGCCAACAAGGAGGCTATCCATTTTGCCTCTGCAGGATTGAAGCCTTCTGCAAAAATCACAGGAAGCATTGCTAGAAATGCTAGCGATAGCGATCCATCATCCCGATTGGGCTCCTTTGCTTTTGACGACAATTACAATTCTAGCGGTCTCGGAGCAACCATTAGCCAACCATTACTGCGCCTTGATAAGTGGCATTCTTACCAGAAAGGCAAAGCAACTGACAAACAATTTGACGCTGCATTTAATGCAGAGCAACAAGCGTTTTACCTTCGGGTTGTAAAAGCTTATTTGGACGTGTTAAGAGCAGAGGAAAACCAACAATTTCGCGACGCTGAGAAATCCGCAATTAAACGACAACTAGAACAAACCGAACAACGATTTAACGTAGGGTTAATTGCAAATACCGACGTACAAGAAGCAAAAGCCGCTTTTGATATTAGCTCAGTTCAAAATATCATAGCAGAGCAAGACCTTGCACTCACGCTACAAAACCTTGAAACATTAACAGGGTCTGCAATGGAGAGTGTTGCGCCCCTAAAATCGAATGTACCTATCGCGCCACCTCAACCTATTGACGTAAAACAATGGACCGAGTCAGCCCTAGCAACCAACCCAGAACTCATCGCGGCTCGCCATGCAAAGGATGCAGCTCTAGCAGAATATAAATCAAAGAAATCGGCTCACCTACCGACTCTTGATCTTGTTGGCTCTTATCAAGATAACCATACAACTAATAATGCCAGCGCCGGCAGCAGCGAAGCGTCTAGTATTAGTATCAATCTAGAAATCCCACTATATACGGGTGGCATCACCAGCGCCGCACGTCGGCAAGCTAAGCAATTGCAGTTTCAAGCCGAAGACAATTACAATCTAAAAAAACGTGAAATTATCCGCAACACAAGCAATTTATATCGCGTAGTAAATACCGATGTATCTCGCGTATTAGCACAAAGGCAAAGTATTCGCTCAGCACAAGCTGCATTAGAAGCAACGGAAGCGGGTTATGATGCAGGTACTCGAACTATTGTTGATGTGTTATCCGCTCAGCAAGCGTTATATGGTGCCAAACGAGATTATGCCAACGCACGTTATGATTACGTCTTTGACTTGCTACAACTAAAACAAACAGCAGGCACACTAGACTCAGAAGACATTACAGAAATTAATAGCTGGCTAGCTATCAAATAAACGATGAAATAATTAGCACATTAATGTTTAGGCAATAAAAAAGGGAAGGCATAAATGCCTTCCCTTTTTTACGAGAAGTAAAACAAGACTATTCTATAAAGAAAAGCTTACTTGTTTTCCATCTGAGCTTTGATCAAATCACCAATGGTCTTAGGTGCTTCAGTTTCTTGGCTTAGATTCTTCATCGCGTCTTTCTCGTCTGCAGCGTCTTTCGCCTTAACAGAAAGATTCAATCCACGGTTCTTACGATCAACGTTGATGATACGTGCTTCAACATCATCGCCTTCTTTAAGAACTGTACGTGCATCTTCAACACGATCTCGGCTTAGCTCAGAGGCTTTCAACGTTGCTTCAACGCCTTCAGCAAGAAGTACAACAGCACCCTTCGCATCAACAGAAATAACCTTACCGGTTACGATCTTGCCTTTGTCGTTATCTTGAACGTACTCAGCAAATGGATCGCTATCTAGCTGCTTGATACCAAGAGAGATACGCTCACGCTCTGGATCAACAGAAAGGATAACAGTTTCAATTTCATCACCCTTCTTGTATTCACGTACCGCTTCTTCTCCAGCAACTTCCCAAGAGATATCAGACAAGTGAACTAGTCCGTCAATGCCGCCATCAAGACCGATGAAGATACCGAAGTCAGTGATAGACTTGATCTTACCGCTAACCTTATCGCTCTTGTCGAACTTAGTACCGAACTCTTCCCATGGGTTAGGCTTACATTGCTTAACACCAAGAGAGATACGACGACGCTCTTCGTCGATATCAAGAATAACCACTTCAAGCTCTTCACCAATAGAAACAACTTTAGATGGGTGAATATTCTTGTTAGTCCAATCCATTTCAGAAACGTGAACAAGACCTTCAACGCCCTCTTCAATTTCTGCGAAACAACCGTAATCCGTCAAGTTTGTAACACGTGCAGTAACACGGCTACCTTCAGGATAACG
>CAJXZM010000248.1 GCA_913063125.1 uncultured Gammaproteobacteria bacterium
TAACAAAATCTTATAAAAGTAGTCAATCCTGGTATTTTTTTGGTTATGCAACCTCTGTTAGAATAGCGCCAGTTTTCTATATACGATTTTACACCCGTATTATTTACACCCGCATTATGAGAGGAGCACAAATGTCATTTACCGCCGAAGAGATCCAAGCCCTAAACGATGATTTATCCACAAAAACGCCACAAGAGATCCTTGCCGTAGCCCTAGACAAGGTTGATAACGTTGCAATCTCTTTTAGCGGTGCAGAAGATGTTGTATTGGTAGACATGGCATCCAAATTAGGGAAAACATTCCGAGTATTCACGTTAGACACAGGTCGTCTACACAAGGAAACGTATCAATTTCTTGAAGAAGTCCGTGAAAAGTACGGAGTAAGTGTTGAAACTACATTCCCAGAGGCTGAAGCTGTTAGAAAGCTAGTTGACGAAAAAGGACTATTCAGTTTCTATAAAGATGATCACAAAGAATGCTGTGCTGTTCGAAAAATTGGCCCGCTTCGCAAAAAGCTAACCACCTTAGGGGGCTGGATTACTGGTCAACGCAAAGATCAGAGCCCAGGTACTCGTGCAGACATCCCTGTTATCCAAATTGACGGTGCTTTCTCAACTGAAACAAACCAGCTGATCAAGTTTAACCCTCTTGCTTCTTGGAGCTCTGCTCAGGTTTGGGAATATATTCGTAGCAATGATATTCCGTTCAACAAACTGCATGAACAAGGTTACACCAGCATTGGCTGTGAACCTTGCACTCGCCCAGTATTACCAAACCAACATGAACGTGAAGGCCGCTGGTGGTGGGAAGAAGCTACACAAAAAGAATGTGGATTACATTCTTCTAACATTAAGTAAAATCAGTACCAACGCATAGTGGACACTTTATGAAAATCACCCTAGTAAAGAAAATCTTGGCAGACGGCTCTCCCTGCAAAAAGTGTGGAGATGTACTGGGCAGACTGGAGGATTCCGGTCAGATGGCCAGCATTGATGAAGTCATTATCGCAGATGAGCGTGACCCTACCAGCCCAGGTATGCTTTTGGCCGCTGAATATAGCGTTGATAGAGCACCTTTTTTTGTTGTTGAGAATGACGACGGAAAAGTGGATATTTACACGGTGTATTTCAAATTCGTTAAAGATGTCTTAGAGCAAAAGACGGAAGAAAAAGATGAGATGAAAGAAATACTGGATCAAAACCCTGACCTAGATTTTCTCTAACCCTCATTCTGGCAGCGATTTACTATGCCATTGCACAAATAAAAACGAGGGCCTAGGCCCTCGTTTTTATTTGTGCATCTTTTGTATACTATTTAATAGTGTGGTAAATCCAGATGATTAAACAATTCATCTAGTTCAGCCCTCGTATGCCTTTCAACTGCCTCATCAACAACTTCTCTCTTCAAATGGGGCGCAAATTTTTCGATAAAGTCATACATGTAACCCCTAAGGAACGTACCTTTTCTAAAACCGATTTTGGTAACACTCGGCTCAAATAGGTGACTGGCATCCAGAACAACGAGATCTGGATCATCATCAGCACATGCCATTTTGGCAACAATACCGACTCCCAACCCCAATTTAACATACGTTTTAATCACATCTGCATCAGCGGCGGTGAACACGACTTTAGGCGACAACCCCTTATTTAAAAAGGCATCATCTAATTTTGACCGGCCGGTGAAGCCAAATGTATACGTCACTAGCGGTTGCCTAGCAATATCCTCAAGTGTCAGCTCGGAAACCTGAGCTAACGGATGATTTTTAGGGACAATCACCGCCCTGTTCCAGGTATAACAGGGCATCATTACCAGATCCCCAAATAATTCAAGTGCCTCTGTTGCTATAGCAAAGTCAACAGTGCCATCAGCAGCCATCTCTGATATTTGGATCGGAGTGCCTTGATGCATATGCAACGACACTTCTGGGTATTCATTAATAAACCCTTCAATAACATTTGGCAGCGCGTACCGAGCCTGGGTATGTGTGGTCGCTAACGACAAACTACCCTTGTGCTCATCGCTGAATTCTTGCGCAACCTGCTTAATACTCTCAACTTTACGTAGAATTTCTCCCGCAATTTTTAGAATAGCCTCTCCTGCAGGTGTAACCCGAGTCAAATGTTTACCGCTGCGCGAAAATACTTCGACGCCCAGTTCGTCTTCTAAGAGGCGAATTTGTTTGCTGATACCCGGCTGCGAGGTATATAGGCTCTGGGCCGTCACGGACACATTCAAATCGTGTCTGGCGACTTCCCAAATATAACGTAACTGTTGAAGCTTCATACTTATCCCTCTGGGCGTTCGATATATTCGCTAGCTATAAAAATATGCTAAAATATTACTTTCCAGAATAGGTCAGAATCGTTAGATTTACCAACCTCATAGAGTTTGTTTTTATATAAAGTTAGTTGTTGAGTAGTTATTTATCTAATGGATATACTTTTTTACATTGCAGCGGGGGCTGCGGTAGGTTTCGCAGTAGGCATAACAGGTGTTGGGGGTGGATCACTTATGACCCCTATTCTTCTCTTATTCGGGTTCCCCCCCCAAATTGCCGTTGGCACAGATTTATTATATGCCTCTGTAACAAAAGCCGGAGGCGTTTTTCTCCATAGACGACAAGGTACCATTCGTTGGAAAATTGTACTCACGCTGTTTTGCGGAAGTATTCCTGCGTCACTGATAACAGTCTATTTCTTAGATAATATCTTTGCTGATAGCGACCAATACGCAAAAGTGTTAACTAACTGCCTGGGAGTCATGTTAATTCTAACGGCTACCGTGTTACTGTTTAAATCAAAATTAGTTAATAGTTCAAGAGAAAAAGACACACCTAAAGTGATGGTGGCAATACAACACCATGCAACATGGATAACCTGGATAATGGGTGTCGCCCTCGGTGTACTAGTAACATTATCTTCTGTAGGCGCAGGGGCTTTTGGCGCTGCAGTACTGCTTATCGTTTATCCGCGATTATCCGCAATCAACATTATTGGAACGGACCTTGCTCACGCAGTTCCACTAACACTTGTAGCAGGCCTGGGGCATCTGTTTTTAGGAAATGTGGACTTCTCATTGCTAGGGTCACTACTCATTGGTTCACTGCCTGCAATTTATGTGGGGACTAAGGTTGGCGCTCGCATGCCAGAGAATATTATGCAGCCCATTCTTGCAAGCACTCTGTTTGCATTAGGTATTAAGTACGCTTTTTTTTAGGCACACCTACAGCCCAGAAACCATACCAAAGTTCATACTTCGATTAGTTGATGTTGGTATCAAATAAACTGGGATCGGGGACAACTGGAGCACCTTTGCCGCCACAGACCCAATAGGCGTTGTGGCATCACTAACGCCTCCATGACTGCCCATCACGATAAGGTCAGCCCTTATGGCCTCAGCATCGGTTAAAATCACTTCCGCCGGAAGACCTCCTATCACATGCACATCCTTTAACCAATCGGTCACCCCGTCGTAATCCGTAAGGTCCTGGTCAAATACAGCCCGAACCTTAGCTCTTATCGCTGTCATCACCTCATTTAAACCATGATCTCTCAAGTTCTCTTTTGACGACTCCGGAACAAATGTTTCGAGCACCGCATCTGCAAACACACCCAGCGGTTCGATAACATGTAACACGTACACTTTGGCATTATGGCTTCTCGCTAGATCACCTACATGCTCAAGCATGTAGGGGCCATACAACCCCAAGTCCGTCGCATAAAGAATTGTATTTACCATGTTTTCTTTCATTTCTAACATAATCCAAGCACTTCTATCTGGAAATCTTCATTGATCACTAATTGAGCTTAGCAAATCAACAGCAATTCACGCCCTGAATTCAGGTAAAACCTAGACTAAAAAGTTATTTATAATTAATTCAGTGAGTTAAGTCAGATACCGAAAGTAAAAATTACTACTTATTCGATTTGCATTCACTTCGAAATATTTCAAATAACCAATTAAACGATCAAAATACGGGCAAGGGATGTGCCAATAAGCAGGGGGATTATTATTTGTATGACAGTTAACGCAAAATAACAAAGCACGACTATGAAGATCGAAACATAACCACTAGTATATTTATTAAGCAACGGCATATTGGCGCTTTCAACCGCTCAAATCGATTAATTACTACCAAAGCAACAACCCTATCAACTAAAGCGTCAATGACGTAAAGGGGCTGTAAATATGATAAAAAACTGCCTGAGAACTTTTGCAATGAGTATATCTAACGGTGTAATCGCAGTATTTGCTTTATTCTTATATCTGGCAGCATTTCACGTACAAGCGACTCCAGAGCTTACTGACGAACAACTATCTTTACTGCAAGATCAACGCTATGTTCCAGCGGAACAAATTGAATCACTTAACAAAGATTACCCAATTCCATTAATCAGTTTGACCCTATCTGCGGAGCGACTTACAACCAACACTGACAAATTTTCCATCGTCGCTGTTTACCAAAGTATGGGCATCAACCTTAGGGAACAAGTATATCTTATAGACGCACCCTCTATTGCTGGCCTGGACTTCAGCGAAGCTATCAAGAAAAAGTGTGCCGAGTCTCCAGAAACATTCTTCGGCAACATGATCATTGATGGTGCATTAGGATTTAACGTTAGCTGGTAAGCCAACCTTTATATAAAAGAGTGTTCGTTAAGCTTATGAGTTAAGAAGGGTTTTCATAAAACCGTGACTTCCAGCAGCTTTTAGTAATCTATTAAACCCTCGCATTTTCTATTCTCTATAATCCGTGTATAGTTGCCTCTGACCTTGATGAAGCGTCATATTGCTTTGAGACATATTGCTTTAAAAAAGCACCTACAATAACAATATCAACAACTATAAGAACACGGTAACCCTCATCCCTACATCTTCGAATTCACGCATTAGGCTAATCGGCCCAATTGGTATAGTCATTGCCTTTGGTATAGCGTTAGCGAAT
Organism: uncultured Gammaproteobacteria bacterium; assembly: GCA_913063125.1. Classification (GTDB taxonomy): domain Bacteria; phylum Pseudomonadota; class Gammaproteobacteria; order Pseudomonadales; family Ketobacteraceae; genus 42-54-T18. The sequence goes on from CAJXZM010000248.1 coordinate 4,949, forward strand.
AGCATGCTAACCCCTGCACCCTCACACCAATTTAGCGTCAAGCACCAAGACCCTCCCCTTGACAGCTCACCCACACATACGGTACCCAATGTAACACCCAATGTGATTTCTAATTTAGTGTCTAGAGTCATTAACGATGATAGTGCCCGCCTTGTACACGCCCCCGCCATTACACAATTAAACACAGGGGGGTTGATTGCAACATGGTGGGGAGGCTCAAGAGAGGGTGGCAAAGATGTCAAGGTGTATACATCATTTTTTAACCCCGACTCCTTAACCTGGGATGCGCCAATTGCTGCGTTAACCGCAAAAAACACCCAAGAACAAACCCTCCGTTATATTCGAAAGCTCGGTAATGTCGTAATTACCCAAGACCCTGAAGGCACACTGCATCTATTTTACGTTAGCGTTTCATTCGGCGGATGGGCCGCGAGTGCCATTAATTGGTCAACTTCGTTTGATGAGGGGCAAACCTGGAGCGCCAGTAAGCGCCTAATTACATCCCCCTTTCTCAACCTCAGTACATTAGTAAAAGGTACTCCATTTTTTTACGCAGATGGCTCCATAGGGCTACCTGTCTATCATGAGTTTGCTGGAAAATTTGCAGAGCTACTGCATGTAAGTACTAGAGGTGAAGTATTAACCAAAACGCGAATGAGCAAAGGTAAATACTCATTGCAACCAGTGGTTCATGTCAGCAGCCCAACCAACGCGTTGGCACTTATGCGTTATGCTGGCCCGCGGGACCCGTACGGCAACAAAAAAGTATTACAAACAACAACTCAAGATGCTGGCGCGCATTGGAGCGAGCCCACGTTTATTAATATCAAAAATCCGAACTCTGCCGTCGCGTTAGCCCATCACAATACACTGGGTAAAATTGGCGTATTTAATGATACGAATCGCGACCGCTATAGACTCAAATTATACCAATACAACCCTGACCAGCGATGGTCTGCCGTACATTCGTTCGAAGATAAAACACCCCAAGCACTAAAAGTCCCGCAGAATTATTACGAAAAAACCTTAAGCTATGATGTTAGCCAATTCATAGTCTCCAAAGAAAGGAAAAGTCGCATAGTTTCACGCGCTATTGAAAACATGTGTGAAAACAACCAATGTGAATTTCAATATGATTACCCCTACCTAATTCAAGATAAACGAGGGCAATACCACCTTGTTTATACCTGGAATAAATCGGCAATAAAACACATTTCATTTACCCTAAACTCCGCCAATCCAGCTTCAACACTTACTACAGATAAAAATTTATGAGCGCAGGAATTATTTCATCATTTTTAGTTTGGGCAGCGCTACTTGCTTTTATTTTCCGAATAAAAAACCGCCCCCCCCGCGTGCGCATACTAATTGTTGTTGGAATCATAATATCTGGGCTAATACCCCTATCAGGCCTACCGATTCCGCTCTATATACGAGCAGGGATTGGTGATTTAAGCATCGTAACGCAGCTATTGCTGAGCATCTATCTAATCAACTCATTGGCTGGAATTTATAGTACACCTGCAAGAAAAGTGGCCTACCAACAATTATGTATCTTTATGCTCATAACAGGCTTATGGTTTTACCCCACAACGCTAGGACTCACCTATTTTGACCCTTATCGCTTCGGCTATATCACCGACTCTATGCATTGGTTAATATTAGGTTACTTCTTTTTTGGTGCGATCATCTTACTTCTATTACAAAGTTCCTGGACCAGTGGCATTTTATGTATTGCCACGTTAAGTTTTTGCGTTAACAGCCTAGAATCCACCAATTACTGGGATCACATGATCGATCCCATACTAATGATAGGCTCTATTATTTTTTTAATGAGTAGCTTCATAGGTCAACTGAAAAAAAAGCCTGAAAAAAAACACCCTCGACAATCTTTTTAATAAAGGGGTTGTGCGCCCACTCCACCGGTTCGAATATATATGCACTTGCTTTTTCACCTACATATTATGCACTGATCGACGCGAGCATTCTCGGCTTGAAGTTTCTCATTTTTTTATCTATTTCCTTCCTCGTGAGTTGCAGCGTCTCAGGGAACAGGCATAATCGCTGTTTTCTTAAGTAAGAGGTGGCTTCGTGGAATTGCTAAAGTTAGAGCTGTTGGGGCGTCCGTTACGCGTAGAAGGGACTATGTCAGGTTGGCAGCGTTTATATTGGGATCACCAGATCGTATCAGAAATATCTGCCTCAGCATCTCAAGAAGACGCGCAGCATGTATTTGAATTGCGCGGCAGTGTTGATGCGAACAACGGAGGTGGTAACAGGGGCATTGAAGAAGTGATTCGCTGCTGTGTCTCCTTAGCAGTGAACTGGCAGCCTTTCGAATTGAGCTATCACGTTACCGTTAATGACCAGGTTGTAGAAGAGGGAGTGCGCAGCTTGAGTGAGTTGGAGCACTCTACTCCGTCAGAAATAGTTCCCGAGAAGAGAAAAGTGGGAGTGGCGGGGCTTGCGTCGCTGGGGTTTAAGCTGCTGAAGAGTGCTAAAGTGATTAAGGTGGTTTTTGCCGGTGCGAGCGTGGCGGCGTATTCTTGGCTGTTTTCTTTTCAGTTCGCCCTGGCGTTGATCGCCTGTTTAGTCTTTCATGAATATGGGCATATTCGTGCTATGAAATATTTCGGTATGAAAACTAAAGGTATTTACCTAATTCCCTTTATGGGCGGTTTGGCGTTGAGTGACAATAAGATCAATACACGCTGGCAAGACGTCGTTATTTCAATTATGGG
>CAJXZM010000249.1 GCA_913063125.1 uncultured Gammaproteobacteria bacterium
TATCCTGATATCTCTAACACAAGCGTTAAAGGCGAAGCTGCTAGCGGTCTTGTTGAAGATGCATGGTACAAAGAAGAGTTCATCCCAACTGTACAGAAGCGTGGCGCGGCAATTATCGAAGCTCGTGGTGCATCAAGTGCAGCATCTGCCGCTAACGCAGCAATCTTCCACGTTCGCGATTGGGCTTTAGGTACTCCTGAAGGCGATTGGACTAGCATGGGTGTTTATAGCGATGGAAGCTACGGCATCGATAAAGGTCTTATCTATTCATTCCCTGTTATCTGTAAAGATGGCGACTGGGAAATCGTTCAAGGCGTTGAAATCAGTGAATTCAGCCGTGAGCGCATGACTGAGACTGAAAAAGAACTTCAAGAAGAGCGTGATGCAGTTTCTCACCTTCTTCCTTAGTACTTTCTGAAAAGATTGTATTAAAAAACCGAGTCTTTGGCTCGGTTTTTTTTATGACTGGCTTTTACGAACAACCATCAATAACAGGGAAATTATGATGTCCGAAGAGATTAACAATGTTAGACCAAACGGAGGCTTAGTCCTTAAACTTCTTTTTATATCGGCAATTTTAGCCGTTATGATTTTTGTACTATCCAACTCATTTTTCTATGCTGAGCCTGGTTATATCTATCATGTACGAACCGTTACTGGGCAAGAAGAAGTTGTAACGGAAGTTGGATACAAATTCTATCCCTTTGGACGTTATAACTCATGGAAAAGAGCCATGACGGTCCAAGCGTTACAGGGTTCTTCCGGCGACGCAATTCGCGCGGAGAAAGATTCGGATAACACCTCTGCCAGCCTACCTCCCATGAGAATCATGTTTCTCGATCAAGTTGACGCGCGCGCAGAAGCAACCGTACGTTTCTCAATCCCTTCTGACCAAGAATCCTTCCTGAAACTTGCTCATGAATACCGCTCTCCAGAAAACTTGCTGCGCACCGCTCTAATGCCGTCTTTCAAAGAAACATTACAAGCGAACGCGTCCCTAATGACCGCCGAAGAATACTATTCAGGTGGACGCTCTCAGTTTAACGCCGCATTCGAAGATCAAATAAACAACGGGATTTTGCTGGTTAAACGAGAAGAAGTCCAAGTGAGATCAACCAAAAGAACCAAGTCTTCAGCAAATGCCGCATTAGGCACCAACCAAGAACAATACGGCGAAGATACTAAAACAATCTTTGTCGTTAACAAAGTCACCGATGAGGACGGGGTACCAAAACGCAAAACGCAACGGTTTCGTAATTTTGGCATCACGGTTGTATCGGCACTTGTGACGGATGTACGCCCCAACCAGAAATTTGTTGAACGCATGCAACTAAAACAAAAAGCCTCTGCCGATAGAGCTATTGCAAGAGAACAGCGTGTTCAGGAAGAAGAACAACGCTTATTGGCAATCGCTCGTGGTGAACGTGAAGTTGCCGAACGTCAAGCAAAAGCCAAGGTTGAACAAATACAAAAAACAACAGAAGCCGAAACCGACAAACAACTAGCGATCACACACGCTGAAAAATTTAAAGCTGAAGCAGCTATTACCAAAGATACCGCTGAAATAAATTATGAAATAGCAAAAGTTGAAGCACTAACCAAACGTACATTAGCAGAAGCAGAGGCCTACCAGAAAAAAGTTATTTTGCAGGCAGATAATGCTCTGGCACAAAAATTAGATGCTGAAATACAAATACAGAAATTATGGGCAGCTGCATTCGCTAAACGCCAAGTGCCCACAACAGTTATTGGCGGTAGCCAGTCAGGCGCTCCTGTAGGCAGCGACGCCGAAGTTAAAGCTTTCATGCAGATGTTAACGCTCGACGCGGCAAAGCGCCTTAATTATGACAGGGACATGAATAAAGAAAAATAATACCCGACATCATAATTTATCAGGCAATAAAAAGGCCATTTCCCAAAACTGGAAAATGGCCTTTTTATTTATATTCATTAAGGCTTCACTTGAAACTTACCCTTCCGGCAATTTAAGCGCCACCTCTGATACAATAATTCCGTTATTATCTGCATAAACATATTCACCGGGATTAAAAGTAACACCGCCAAACGTTACAGGGATATTAAGCTGCCCTACACCTTTACGGTTACTTTTAATCGGAATAGTACGTAACGCTTGCACGCCAAGATCAGTCGAACCAATTTGATCGACATCTCGAATACACCCGTAGATAACTAACCCTGCCCAACCACTTTGTGCAGCCTTCTCTGCCAACATATCACCTAACAACGCACATCGAAGCGAGCCACCACCATCAACCACCATCACACGCCCTTCGCCAGGGTTCGCTACATGTTCTTTTACCAGAGAATTATCTTCATGACATTTCACGGTAACAATTTCACCGCCAAAAGCTCTTTTTCCACCATAATTCGTGAACAATGGCTCTACAATTTTTACTAGCTCTGGGTTTTCATCACACAAATCACAGGTTACAAAAGACAAATCCATTACCTCTACTGCCTATAAAAGGCATATTATGTTTACTTAATAAATCTAGTTACATAAAACGAGTTTATGCCAAAAAACTAGCGGGACAAAACATCTTCAGGCCGATGCGAAAGTTTGATAATTCCACTATGGTCGTAAACATTAACTCTTGGACCATTCGACACATCTTTACCATTAAATATACATTCATTAACCATCGCTTTCGCTACTGATTCCGCTTTAATGGCAGAGTACTTCGACAACGACCCGCTTAACAAAGGATTAGCCAAACTTGCTACTTTAGCAAAGAAATATTCCGAACGACGTTTATCCTCTCTATCACCAATCAATAACGAAGGCTGGTATATTGATAACGAATCATATTCCAGCTGACGAAGTTTAATTTCTAACTCGCCTTTCACACGGTTATAGAAAAATGGGGACTTAGCATCAGCCCCAATGGCAGTAACAAGATAAAATGCCTTAGCCTTCTTAGAGCGTCCCAATTGAGCCGTCTCTAAAGCATATTGGAAATCAACTTTCCGAAATGCTGAACGAGACCCCGCTTGTTTTATTGTTGTACCGAGACAACAAATAATTGCATCCACCTGAAAAAGCTCCTCATGCTCATCCAAGTTATCAAAATCAATCAGAATATTACGTAGCTTTTGATTTCGATTATTGATCGTTCTACGCGTTGGCGCTATTACTTTATCTATTCGGGGTGACACCAACAAATACTCTAAACAATGACGGCCAATCAGACCTGTTGCCCCCATGAGCAACACTGTCATCCCCGTTGATTGATCGCGTTTCTCTGCAATTGACTGAACTTTTTGGTTTTTATGTGATTCCATGATTTTTACTGCCAGATCGCTATGGCCTATCTACGCCGATTTACGTGCTATAGAAGCGGGTAACTCATCAACCTCACCCTCTTCAACCTCATTTTCATTGGCTCCCCCGAGCCACTTGCGTAGTTTACTACCTAACTCATCAATATTCACAGGTTTTGCCAAATAATCATCCATACCGGAGGTTAAACACCGTAATTCTTCTCCCTCAACAACACTCGCAGTCATTGCAATAATCGGCGTTCTTTCCAACGTATTTTCTCGCTTCCTTAGCGCCTCTGTGGCCTCATATCCATCCATTTCCGGCATCAGACAATCCATTAATATGACATCAAACGGTTTCTGATCCAAAATACTCAGCGCTTCTTGACCATTATTCGCTGTTGTCACTTGATAACCAAGCTTGGTTAACATTCCTCTAGCAACCATTTGGTTAACTTTATTATCCTCAACGAGCAACACATGTTTATCTTGCTCCTCATAAGAACCACCAGATTTTTTCGCCGCTTCTTTTATAGGCCCTTTCACTTCAAAATCAAACAGCTTCGCTAACACATGATTAATACTTGAGCGAACAACTGGCTTCGTTAACCACTCTATTTCCGGCACATCAGATAGTGTACTTTTCAAATCCATCCCGCGCTGTGCCAATGAAGTCATAATAACTTGCTTAGGGGAAACAATATCATCACTCTTCTGAATCCCCTCAGACAACTCTAGGTTGTAGCTCTTTCGTAAGGGGCTATTGATATAGACAATGTGATAAGGCCTAGCGTCTTGTTCTCCACGTTTTAATATCTCAACAATATTTTCAGATGATCGAACACTTTCCACAGCATTAATTATCATCCCCCAGCTATCCAACTCAGTTCTTAATGACTCCTCCACACCTCGAGGAAACCCCACTAACAAAGCAGCTTTCCCACGTAATTTTTTTGCCCCATCATCCTTTTGCGCTTGTTGTGTAGACACACTCACATCGGCAGTGAACCAAAAATAAGAGCCATCTTCTTCAGGGTTTTCAAAACCAATATTGCCCCCCATGCACTCCGCCAACCCTTTACTAATAGCCAAACCCAAACCAGTGTCCTCTGCTTGCCCTTCTCCCCCTCCAGTACGACAAAAAGCCTCAAATATACCTTCTACAACATCATCAGCTAATGCTTCACCCCCCAACATAACACTAACACTCAAACGACCACTCAAGGTGTCACTTCGGTCCAAGCGTACTCGTACTATAATCTCAGCCCCTCTAGAAAGGCGAATAGCTTTACTCACCAAATTAGTCACTATTTGAACAAGACGTTCTTTATCGCCTTTTAATCTCAAAGGAATGTCTCGCTCGTAAATCACACTCAAATCCAAACCACGCCCATGAGCAACAGGGCCAAGCATCTCAAGCACTTGATCCATACAACGACGTAAATTAAACACGGATTTATTCAGCACAACAGTACCCGAAGCGATTCTGGAAAAATCCAACACATCTTCCAACAAATGCAACAATCCCTCTCCAGATCTAACGGCTACACCTTGCAATTTTTGCTGCTGAGGGCTTAACTCTGTATCGTCCAACAAAGCCAACATACCCAACACATTATTCATCGGGGTTCTGATTTCATGGGTAATGTTAGTAAGAAATTCTGCCTTCACCTGGCTAGCTTCTGTCGCCACGTTAACCGCTTGGCTCAAGTCTCTGGCCTTAATTTCTAGATCATGCCGATCATAGATCGTAGACCAGTGTCGCTCATTTAGTGTCTTTGCTTGCTGTAACAAGAGTGCATAGACACTTAACAACATCCCTCCAATTGCGTAAGCATTAATGGTATTGGTCAACATTACAGCAATAATTAATGGCAAAAACACAACACTTTGAAAAAACAGATTAGCTCGATAGTACGGCGACCATTCAACATTGGCTAAGCTACACAAGCCAACGGCTAACACCACCACTAGAAAGGTATTCGTTCCCAAAGGGTAAAATAAAACGATATGTACTGAAAATGCAGCCCAGAGCGCGCCAGACATCCAATGATTCATCACGAACCAGCGCCGCCACCTGGCGGGGCCTGCGCCATAAACCGACTCAAAACGTACCACTAAAAAGAATTCGACAGCACCAAGAAGCATTAGCGCAGCACTAAATGCTAGGGTTGTAATCGCATGTTGCTCATACAACCCTCCAGTAGATGCTACTAACAAAAAAATCAGAATAATACCAAGCCATTTATACCGCCCATGTTGAGCGATATTTTTATCAATCACCCTTAATATCTTTTTATCCTGAACAAGCTTTTTTCGGTTTATCACTCAAACACCTATTAATAATGCCAAACAAAGGGCTGTTATAGCAATAAGTATAGATGAGGGATCGAATAGAGCACAGTCAATAAAATCAATAACTTAGGGAAATTTTATCCCGCCAATCAGCGTTATTGGCAAACAACTCAAAATAAGCAATCAATAAAAATATTTCACCTCAATCTGAAAGTAATCATCAGACTCCAGAATGCTAAGCTTTCGATCCGTATCCGCCAGACGCTGCACCTTCTGTAAGGTTTCTACAAATTCAGCGTAGGTATTTATTTCACCGTTAAACAGGAACAACAACCCTTTCTCTTCAATGATGTCTGTGAGCAAATCAATTGCAAATTGCGTACTTATACCATCAGAGGTAAATCCAGAGTCCGCTAGCGAGTTAGCAATTGTTGAAACGGTTTGACCCAGCTCTAGCTCTCCCCGCTCAGCTACAACTATAGCCAATATTTCTACCCGCCAACTATCTCCTATACGCCGAGACGCCTCGATAGTGTAGAGTGCCTCATTAGTATCAAAATCAATGATGCCACCTATTAGCATTTCAGTAGATTGCTCATCATTAAATGTTATGCGAGCACCTATGCCGACATCATGCTCAAAGAAACCAGCAGAATCACTGCCCCGCTCATCCCATAAGTATTCAGTAATCAACGTAACATCGATATCGCTTTCAAAAACCGTATCGAAAGTATATTCCACGCCACCCACAGCCGAGGTATAACTTTCATCAGGAGTTTCTACAGCAATTGCCTCAAGCTTTGCCACCCAGCCTTCATAAATATATTCCATTTCAAGACCAAACTGATCCATCCGTGTGTATACAGGTATTAGTTTTGGGTCAAAAAGGTCGAAATTAAAATCAAATCGAGGGTCGCGATTGGTTCCTGAAAATAATGATACGGCTACCTCCAAGTTATCACCGACCGATTGTGACCAGCGAACAGCAAGATCAAGGTTATTCTTCTCAACACCATCGTAACGGGCGTTATCAACATCAATCACAATAGGGGCCCGTAAACGGCCATCTTCTCCTTGATAGGTTCGCTCACGAAATCCAGCCAACACGTAAAAATCCAATATTCCTATATCATGAACCAATGATAGCTGGAATAGCGGTTGACCTAATTTCTCTGAAGTATCACCTTCTACAAAATCTTTCTGGTTAACCACATCTACCAAGTTTAAAAACTCGGTCCTACCCCAAAACACCCGAGTGTAACCCAGCTTTGTTTCCCAATTCTCACCTACATGCCCCCAATAAGCTTCGCGTAAATCTAGATGGGTTCTATTATCATCTAACTGATCTAACCGAACAAACGGTGTGAATGTAAAACTATCATCACCGTCATTCCAATCGACAAAGTATTCCGCTTGAGCACTGTAGGACAACGCACTCTTAGACTGACCAAACTCACCAGGATCATTAAAATAACGCCACTCCCCATTCATTTCGGCACTCCACGTACCATCTTCAAACAGGGGCTCAAACAATGCGTAAGAGGGATTTGAAAATACCAGCATTATCAGAGCGGTAACGGCTAATTTATTCATACTGCTTTACTCATCTGACATCGTGAATACTTTTTAGAGCGCACAAAAAAGCCACACAATCTTGCAAGATTCTGTGGCTTTTTTTCTATCAACGTGCCCGTTTCAAGGCATTCTTGTTAAATGCTGATGCTTTTAAACCTGCACCAAATACCGTATCACTGGATTTCAACATTGTGCTTTTGCCCGTTTGTAAGTTTACCATTTCTAGTAGATCCGGACGCCAGAACTTATCGTTGTATAACGTAAATCCTGTTGCGGCTAACGTCTTCAAATGGCTCTTTTTACGATCATAAAACTCTGCTTTTAATGTTCTGTAGTGCTCTTGGTCAATCCAAGAAACAATGCGAGTGTAGCCAGAGTATTTATCTTTTGGATAACTTTCCACTACGAAACATTTCTGCCCATCGAGAGTTTCATCTCGAAGGAACTTATAATCGTACTCTTCAACTTCACTACCACCGATATCTTCAAAAGAAAATTCACTTC
>CAJXZM010000250.1 GCA_913063125.1 uncultured Gammaproteobacteria bacterium
TTAGACCCTTATATCAATGTTGATCCTGGCACCATGAGCCCGTATCAGCATGGTGAAGTTTTTGTTACCGATGATGGTGCAGAAACAGATCTTGATTTGGGGCATTACGAACGTTTTATTCGTGCCACAATGACGCGCCGTAATAACTTTACTACAGGTCGTATTTATCAAGATGTAATTGAAAAAGAGCGCCGTGGTGACTACCAAGGGGCTACTGTTCAGGTCATTCCACATATTACCGATGCGATTAAAGATCGCGTGGTGAATAATGGCTTGGATGTTGATGTTGTTATTGTAGAGGTTGGTGGAACTGTTGGTGATATCGAGTCATTGCCGTTTCTAGAAGCGATTCGTCAATTGAAGGTTGAGTTAGGTGCACTGCGCACAGTGTTGATCCACCTGACATTGGTGCCTTACATCGCTACCGCAGGCGAGAATAAGACCAAGCCTACGCAGCACTCTGTAAAAGAAATGCGCTCTATTGGTTTGCAGCCTGATATTTTGTTATGCCGCTCTGACCATAAAATACCTGAATCATCGTTAGATAAAATATCGTCATTTACTAACGTTGAGCGCAAAGCGGTTATTGCGTTGCAGGATGTCAATTCCATTTACAAAATACCTTCTGTTTTGCACAGCCAAGGTTTGGATGCCATTATCGTTGAGCGTTTAGGCTTGGAGTGTGCACCAGCGGACCTTAGTGAATGGACAGCGGTCGTAGATGCGCAACTTAATCCCCAGCATGAAGTGACGATTGCTATGGTGGGTAAATATACTGAGCTAGCAGATGCCTACAAGTCATTGAATGAAGCTTTGCTACATGCAGGCATTCATGCGCGTACAAAAATCAATATTGAGTACGTTGACGCAGAAGATATCGAGCGTGATGGAACGGATGTGCTTGCGAATTATGATGCTCTGCTTGTGCCGGGTGGTTTTGGCCAGCGCGGAACAGAAGGAAAGATTAGCACTGTTCAATACGCACGTGAAAACAAGATTCCCTATTTGGGGATTTGTCTTGGTATGCAGGTTGCGGTTATAGAATATGCTAGAAATGTAGCGGGTATTGCCGATGCATATAGCTCTGAGTTTAAGTCTGAAGGTATTACCCCTGTAATTGGTTTGATCACAGAGTGGATAGCTGAAGATGGTAGCATCGAAACGCGTGACCAAGGATCTGATATCGGCGGCACTATGCGTCTAGGGGCACAGGAATGTCGATTGACAAAAGGCAGCTTGGCTCATGAGCTTTACGGGAAAGATGTGATTCGTGAGCGTCACCGTCATCGCTATGAAGTGAATAATCAATATATTGGGAAAATAGAAGAAGCTGGCCTGAAGATTGTTGGTAAATCAATTGATGATTCTTTGGTTGAAATGGTGGAAGTGCCTGATCACCCTTGGTTCACTGCATGTCAATTTCATCCCGAATTTACGTCGAATCCTCGTGATGCTCACCCGTTATTTGTTGGTTATGTGCAAGCGGCTAAAACGTTCAGAGAAAGTCGATAATTTGATGATGATGGCAGCGTTCACGCTGCCATTTTTATTTCAAAGATAGCGCTTTTTATTTTAGAGGCAGCACAATGGAACAGAAAATTATCACATTAGGTGATATTAAGATTGGAAATGAGCTGCCATTTGTTTTGTTTGGTGGCATGAATGTGCTTGAATCTCGTGATTTGGCGATGAAGATTGCAGAACATTACGTCAAGGTTACCGAGAAGTTGGGTATCCCCTATGTGTTTAAAGCATCATTCGACAAAGCAAATCGCTCTTCCGTTCATTCTTATCGTGGTCCCGGGATGGAAGAAGGGCTAAAGATTTTTGAAGAAATCAAGAATACATTTAATGTACCAATCATAACGGATGTACATGAACCCCATCAAGCCGCGCCTGTTGCAGAAGTGGTGGATATTATTCAATTGCCAGCTTTTTTGTCTCGCCAAACAGACCTTGTACAAGCAATGGCCGATACCAATGCAATTATTAATATCAAAAAGGCTCAGTTTTTAGCACCCCATGAAATGGGGCATATTGTTAAAAAATGTAAAGAAGCGGGCAATGATCAGCTGATAATTTGTGAGCGTGGTTCATGTTTTGGCTACAACAACCTTGTTGTAGACATGTTAGGTTTTGGGGAAATGAAGCAAACCGGTTATCCGGTGCTTTTTGATGTAACCCATGCGCTACAAAAACCAGGCGGCCGCTCCGACTCCGCAGATGGACGACGGTCACAGGTGACCGAATTGGGAAGGGCCGGTATGTCCCAAGGTTTAGCGGGATTATTTTTGGAGGCGCATCCTGATCCGTCGCAAGCGAAATGTGATGGGCCATGCGCGTTACCATTAGAAAAACTAGAGTCGTTCTTGGCTCAAATGAAAGCGGTTGATGATTTGGTGAAAAGCTTTGCCTCAATCGATACAGAGTAGAGTGAGACTATCTCCGAGTCAGAACAACCGTCAGAACAACAGTCAGAGTGAGAGCAACAGGAAGCCATTATGTCTAAAATTGTAGAAATCAGAGCGCGTGAAATACTTGATTCTCGTGGGAACCCAACCGTAGAAGCGGATGTTATTTTGGAATCTGGAGCCGCAGGTTTTGCTTGCGCCCCTTCTGGTGCATCCACGGGATCTCGCGAAGCGTTAGAGCTTCGTGATGGCGATAAAGCTCGCTACCTTGGCAAAGGTGTGTTGAATGCCGTAAGTATCATTAATAATGATATCAAACAATTGTTGTTGGGTATGGATGCAACGGATCAACGTGCTATTGACCAAGCAATGATTGATGCTGACGGTACGGACAATAAAGGGAAATTTGGTGCCAACGCCATCTTAGCAGTATCTCTTGCTACTGCAAAAGCAGCCTCTGTACATAATGGTATTGCACTGTACCAGTACATTTCAGAATTAATTGATGACAAACCTGGCCCGTACACATTACCTGTACCGATGATGAATATCATCAACGGTGGAGAGCATGCGGATAACAATGTTGATATCCAGGAATTCATGGTTCAACCTGTTGGCGCTAAGAGCTTTAGTGAAGCGTTGCGTTTTGGTGCTGAAATTTTTCATTCCCTAAAGGCTGTTTTGAAAGCTAGAGGTTTGAATACTGCTGTTGGTGATGAAGGTGGCTTCGCCCCAGATTTGCCTTCAAATGAAGCTGCGCTTGAAGCTATCATGGAAGCGATTAGAAATGTAGGTTTGGAGCCTGGTGTTGACGTAACCTTAGCGTTAGATTGTGCGGCATCTGAATTCTACAAAGATGGCAAATACCACCTTTCTAGTGAAGGTAAAGTGTTGGATTCGGCAGGTTTTGTCGACTACCTTGCTGATCTTTGCGATCGTTACCCTATTATCTCTATTGAAGATGGTCTTGATGAGAGTGATTGGGATGGTTGGAAGATTTTATCCGACAAGCTAGGGTCGCGCGTTCAGTTAGTGGGTGATGATTTGTTTGTTACCAATACCGCTATCTTAAAAGAAGGTATCGATAAAGGTATTGCAAACTCGATTCTGATTAAGTTCAATCAAATCGGTACATTAAGTGAGACGTTGGATGCAATTCAGATGGCAAAAGATGCGGGTTATACCTCCGTTATCTCTCACCGTTCTGGTGAGACTGAAGACACAACAATTGCAGATTTAGCGGTAGCTACGGCAGCTGGACAAATCAAGACAGGGTCTTTATGCCGCTCTGACCGTGTTGCTAAGTACAACCAATTGCTTCGTATCGAGGAATCTTTAGGGGATGCTGCAGTGTATCGAGGTCGAGCTGAATTTAAGAACTAGTTCGCTAATTTTGTATTAAACCTAGATTGCTATATAACTAGATTATGACTGAAAAACCATTAAAAGAAGCTAAAACAAAGAGTGTGGCTACATTGCCACGCGCTTTGTTTTGGTTGCTTTTAATGGTTTTTGTCTTTCTGCAACTGCGTTTATGGACAGGTGATGGAAGCCTTGCCGAGGTATGGCAGTTACGAGGTGAAATTGATAAGCAGCAACAAGAAAATCATGTGTTATCTGAACGGAATCGACGCTTGACTGCTGAAGTAAAAGATTTAAAGGAAGGTATGGATGCGATTGAGGAGCGAGCTCGTTCGCAGTTAGGTATGATCAAAAAAGATGAAACCTTTTATCTGATTATTGATAAAAAGCTCAATAATCAATAGCACTGACCTGTTAAAGAAGTACAGAGAATCATGAGAAATCCAATGCGTTACTGGTGTGTTGTGCCCGCAGCGGGTGTCGGGAAGCGAATGGGCGCTGATATTCCAAAACAGTATCTACCTCTTGGCGAGAGCACCGTTATTCAGCAAACACTTGAGAAACTCCAAAAAGTCAAACAGTTAGAGGCTGTTGTTTTGTGTTTGTCTTCAGGGGACGAGTGGTGGGGCGCTTTGAAAAATAACGAAAACCTGACCAGCGATCAGTCGGTGATTATCGCGGCGGGTGGAAAAGAACGGTCTGATTCTGTGCTAAATGGACTAAAAGTACTCGCAGGTAAGGCCCATGATAATGACTGGGTATTGGTACATGATGTTGCTAGGCCTTGTGTGCGGATTAATGATATTCAAACGCTCATAGAACAGGTGTCTCTGCATGACGTTGGTGGTTTGCTAGGTATGCCCGTTCGAGACACTATGAAGCGCGCTGTGGTGATAGAGGCTGATGGCGGAGGTGTCGCGGAAGCTCAGGAAACGGTTTGCCGAGAAAATCTTTGGCATGCGCTAACGCCACAAATGTTTCGATATGGTGATTTGATGCAGGCAATGACGGATGCGATTTCTGAGGGGCGTCCTATTACTGACGAAGCATCCGCTATAGAGACGTTGGGCAAGCAGCCGTTATTAGTTGAAGGTCATCCCGATAATATCAAAATAACCCATCCAGAAGATTTGGCACTTGCAGAATTGTTTTTGAAGCAGCAAATGTCCTTACAATAGGAAAAGAGTAAATGATTCGAGTTGGCCATGGTTATGATGTACATGCTTTTGGGGATGGTGATCACGTCGTGCTTGGTGGTGTCACTATTCCGTACAGTCGAGGGTTAATTGCGCACTCGGATGGTGATGTTGTACTGCATGCTTTGGCTGATGCATTACTCGGAGCGACGGGGTTGGGGGATATAGGTAAACACTTTCCGGACACTGATAAGCAGTATGAGGGGGCGGATAGCCGCATATTGTTGAGGCACGTTGTTACATTGGTTGTGAGGGCGGGGTATACCCTGGGGAATGCCGATATCACTATTATTGCACAAGCTCCAAAGATGGCTCCCCATATTGATGTTATGAGAAAACTGATCGCTGAAGATGTAAATGTTGATATTTCCAGGATTAATGTAAAAGCAACAACAACCGAGCAGCTGGGGTATATTGGTCGAAAAGAAGGTATTGCAGTGCATTCTGTGGTGTTGCTGGAAGAACTATCAGAACTTACAAAGATGAAAAAGAAAGACAGCGGGAACCAGGTATGAGTGTTGAATTGAATTTATGTCCCCATATTGAGCGGCTTGCTTATGCCGTTGGCGAGGCGCCTAGCGTTAGCGCTCAGCTAAAAGCAGTGCCAGAAGACTTTATCGTTGAGGAGGTATTAGGTTTTTCTCCTTGCGGTGAAGGTGAGCATCTTTATATCCATGTAAAAGCCATTGATTATAATACTGAGTTTTTATTGTCGCACATTGCAAAAGGGCTAGGTGTTTCTAAAAAATCGGTCGTTTATAGCGGCCTTAAGGACCGGTACGCCGTAGCATCGCAGTGGTTCAGTGTGCACCTGTCAGGAAATGCACATGTTGACCTCACTCCTATACTGAATGAGCATGTCGCTATTTTGGAGGCAGCTAGGAACCTTAAAAAACTTCGTCGTGGTGCTCATAAGGGGAATCGGTTTACGATTCGATTGAAAGGTATGGGGAATGAGGAGGGGCAGCAGGACGCCATTAATGAACGAATACATCTCATTCAAAGGGAAGGGTTTCCTAATTATTTTGGGCCACAGCGTTTCGGGCGTAATGAAAACAATATCGCTAATGCAATGCGCTCAGTTGCATCGGGACGATCCCCCAAAAAACGTTTTGAGCGATCAATAACGTTCTCCGCATTACGCTCATTGCTATTTAATATTTCTTTATCTGAGCGGATTTCTGATGGTACGTGGAAAGACGCGTTGGAAGGTGATGTGTTTGCGCTTAGCGGTACGGAAAGTTTCTTTACTCCTGATACCTCGAATGATGAAGAAAAGGAAGGTGTGGACACGCGTTTGGCATCAGGCGACATTGCTGTTGCTGGCGTGTTATACGGTGATGGTGAGTTGCCTCAGTCGGGTATTGCTGCAGAGAAACTACTAGCAACATTTGCTCCTTACTCTTCAATTATGGAGTTTTTGGTTGCTCAGCGGGTTGCGATGTCAGTAAGGCCTTATTCGGTAATACCTAAAGAATTATCTTATGAATGGGAAAGTGGCGGCGTATTAAAATTATCTTTTTTCCTACCTAAAGGTGTTTTTGCAACGAGTTTACTGCGTGAATTGGTGGCTTGTTAGAGGTTTTTTCTCTTAGCTCATGCATGTTTTTTAGTACTCCTTTCACTGTACCCCATTTATAAGCGTGAGCTATAAACCTGAGTGTCGCATTGATCTGTTTTCAGGCTACAGAACTCTCTTTATACCCAATGTTTTAGTTGAAAAGGTTCGATTTCTATATAACTGAATAGTCTATCAGGTGCCAAATTTGTATATGCCATGCACCCTGTACTGTTATAGTTTTTTGTGCATATGCTAATATCAAGTAAGGATTTCAGGGCAAGCTTAAGAGTTGTTTTTTATAAAAGGTTGGGCAGGCCAATGCATAAGACTTCTGATGATGAGCAAAACAAAAAAAATCGACGATCGATCTCCTGGCGCAATTATCAGATAGGGGAGGATTTACTTGACGCCCTTGCGATACTGAATGCCGATCTTGATATAGTACAACTTAGTAGCAGGGGATGGGATCTCCTTGGTTTAGAAACAGAGATCGAAAGAACAGGGGGGTTTTGTGAAATTATACATGAAAAGGACAGGGGTAGAGTCAAATCTGCGTTAGCGCATAGCTTGAAGGGTAACAGTACAATCGATACTGAAATACGCCTGAAACCTGAAGGTGATCAACAGCGATGGGCGCATTTGAGAGCTGTTCCGATGAATGAGCGTCAATTGATTTTCGTTACCGTTTATAACATTAGTACTTATAGCGCTGAGATTAGCCAGCTTAGCCGCTTTTTTTCCATGTCCCCGGACTTGTTTTGCCTTATGGATTTTGATGGGAACTTTATTCGAATCAATATCGCATGGGAGCAGCTTCTTGGCTGGCCAATAGAAACACTGGTTAAGAATGACTTCTCCTCTCTGGTGCACCCATCCGATCAAGAGCATACAAAGGCTCAATATTTAAATAATACTGCTGGGGCAGACTCGGTTCTTTTTGAAAATCGCTATAGAACGATTGATGGCACGTATAAATGGATAGAATGGAAAACCGTTTCTTTGATGGATGAAAAATTAATATTTGCCAATGCGCGTGATATTTCTGCCAGGAAAGAGTTTGAAAAAAAATTACGGGAGATGGCAGCTGCGGAAATTGCGAACCAAACAAA
>CAJXZM010000251.1 GCA_913063125.1 uncultured Gammaproteobacteria bacterium
TATTCGCCTTAGAGGGTTGGTTTTCACTATCAATTTTCTGGCCGTATTAGGAATGTGGGTCTGCGTGGCGTTCACAAGTGTCACCTAACAAAAACAGGCTGTCGGAAAGATTGGTGCGTCATCCGTTTTGTAAAAACCATAAAACGGCCGCCACACCATTTTTTCGCAGCTGTAAGCGTTAAATTTAAAATATCGTATCTCTTTAAACCGCGAACCATAAGGAATGACAATGAAATGTTTGCTGATATTTTCCCTGTTAATAATTTTATCTCCTCAAACAAGAGCAGAAGTTACTTCGGCTGAATTATTCAGTACCATTAACGAACGTCTAAGTTATATGGAAGATGTTGCTTTATTTAAAAAACAACAACATATTCCCATCGAAGATGTTGAGCGAGAAAAACTTGTAATCGATCGAGCTAAAAAGGCCGCACATAATAAGGGGCTTGATCCAAACCATATCGAAGATTTCTTTAAGGCTCAAATCGCAGTTGCTAAGGCAATTCAGTTTCGATATCGCGCAGATTTACTTTCTCTACCTTCTTTCGAAAAGCCAAAAGACCTTCAGGGTGAGGTGCGTCCAGCCTTGCTTAACCTAGGTGATCAGACTATCAAGCAAATGATGCAGTACATTAAAACCTATGGCTCATTTAAGCCTGCACTGTTTTCCGAGTTTGATGCAGCCATTAATATAAAATACGTTACGACTTCAGATAAGCAACTTTTGTTTGGAACCTTGCTAAAAGTTAAGCAATTACCAGTGAAGTAATTTTCATCATACAAGCGCCCGCCTCAGCCGAAAGCTGGAGCTACGCAAATATTGTGTGACTCGCTGGCGCTCAAACATTAACACAAAATTTTATCCGCACCAGTTTCGGCTGAGGCGGGCGTTATGTGACAACCAAATTAATCAATGGGAAAAATTGATATGAAAGCAAATGGTAAATGCCTCTGCGGTTCGGTAGAACTAGAAGCAGAGCTATCCTCTACTGAAGCAGCTGCGTGTCATTGTAGTATGTGTAGAAATTGGTCTGGAGGCCCGATGATGGCCGTTGAGTGTGGTGACTCGTTGAAAGTATCAGATGAAGCTTCAGTCATTAGGTATCAATCATCGGAGTGGGCAGAAAGAGGGTTTTGTGCGAAGTGTGGAACCCATCTGTTCTATTTCCTAAAACCGGCCAATCAGTACCACATTCCTGCAGGCTTAATGGATGTTGAAGCAGAGTACAAATTTAGTCATCAGATTTTCATTGATGAAAAACCTGAGTACTACAATTTTTCCAATGAAACTCAAAACATGACGGGTGCCGAAGTGTTTGCACACTTTGAGAGTGAGCAGTAAGCACATAACAAGCGCAGCTGCGGGCGTTAAGGCTTGTGAAATATCCAAGATCGAAGCTAGAAACTAGAGGTTATGAACTCTTAGAAAATCCATTTAGTTATCCGGGTCTGACTGAGAGGGATGTGCCTCACAGAAGTATAAGGGTTTGGGTGTATCCATCATTTGAGCCTTTCGTATCCTATTTGATTTCGAAATTCAAAAAGTCCTTTTATGCACGAAGGACAATGTGGGATCAAAGGAAGCAGGTTTTGAGTGACAATATAAGACGAGGTACCCCTGATCACGCACTTCCTTGTGCGCAAGCAATTGGCGATATCCAATCTTTCATTTATTGTGCTCATACGAGAGTGCTCGCCGGATAAAATCTTCACGGCATATGGCGTCGTTCAATTGGTCTTCTTCGATAACAGGTAAGTTTGGGTATCGTTTGATTAACTGGGCGGTGTATATACCTGAGCCGAAAAGTTGGGGGGGGATATCTCTTATTAATGTAATTGGTGTGGATTTCCAGCCGCAGCTAGGTGACCGAGCTTTAACGATGTAACCGCATAGGGTTTGTTGCCAATCTTGTTGTTGGCAACATTGTATTAACTGTTCTGTAACATCGATAGAAGGATCAGAAACATCAACGCAGTATATTTTTTGTTGCCTCTTTATTAGATGAATAGGAGGGCGAGGAACGCCAAGGCCAATTGCGACTTCAGGGCAAAAAGATTGGAAAGAGAAGTATTGGGTCAGATGTTCGACAATGGGTTGTGCGTTTTTATGGTTGCCGTCATAGCGAACAGGCTCTCCTAATAAGCAGCTACTGATACCTATGACGGGTTTGTCTTGAGCTGATAGCATTGTTTGTCGGTTCAGTGTGTGGGCTTCATTTACTGGCTACGTTCAAAATCAATGTTATCGATTAGGCGAGCACCACCCATTTGAGCGGTAGCTAGAATTACTAGTGACGAATCGTTCTTTGTTGCAGGCTCTAAGCTGGACGCATTGCAGACCGTAAAATATCCAGCGCCAAAACCGGCATCAGTTAATGTGCTTCTGGCTTCATTGGTTATTTGTTCGAATTCAGTATTGCCTTGCAGTACTTTTTCTTTGGCGGCACAAAGTTGTTGGTAAAGTGTGGAAGCTTTGTCTTTTTCTTCCACTGTTAAGAAGCCATTGCGAGAGCTCATTGCAAGGCCGCTTTCTTCTCGTACAGTTTCTACGCCAATAATTTCAGTATTAAAGCAAAGTGCTTTTGTCATGCGGCGAATGACGGCGAGCTGTTGGAAGTCTTTCTTACCAAATAGCGCAACGTCAGGAGTGACAATGTTAAAAAGTTTAGTTACCACTGTGGATACACCATCAAAGTGCCCTGGGCGATCGGCCCCGCAGTGGCGATGAGTGATGTTGTGAACTTGCACCGATGCCCAGGTGCTGGTTTCGGCTGGGTACATTTCGTCCGCACTGGGGGCGAATAAACAATTGCATCCGGCTGCTTCTAATTTAGTGCTGTCAGCTTCAAGGGTGCGGGGATAAGCATCGAAATCTTCACCTTCGCCAAATTGAGTTGGATTGACAAAGATGCTTGATACCATGAAGTCTGCATGTTTATGCCCTTCGCGGATTAATGTAATGTGCCCTTCATGCAAGTTGCCCATAGTGGGGGCAAAGCCAATCGTTTTACCTGCTGCTTTTTGCTTTGCGATGACCGTGCGTAGTTCCGCGATAGTGTGGACGGTTTGCATGAAAGGTTTCCTTGTTGGTGGTGTTGTAGGCTTACGTTTACTGCTTACAATAAAAGGGAGTGTTACTCAAAGCCATGTTCAGGCTTTGGAAAATCACCATTTTTAACCGCTTGATGATACGCACTGATTGCACCTTGTATTGAGCCATCACCGTCAGGCATAAAGTTATGAACAAACTTGGCTACTTTTCCTGGTGTGGCACCTAACATGTCGTGAAGTACTAATACTTGTGCGTCAGATGCTGGGCCAGCGCCAATGCCAATCACAGGGATGCTTACGCTAGCCATAACCTCTTCCATTAGGCAGCTGGGAATGCATTCATAAAGTAAGATTGCCGCGCCAGCTTTTTCTGCGTCGATAGAGTCTTTGAGTAATGCTTCGCGGGTTGCTTCGTCTCGCCCCTGGACTTTGTAACCGCCAAATTTGTTGACGGACTGAGGTGTTAAGCCAAGGTGGACACACACGGGGATGCCTCGCTCAGTTAGTTTGGATATCGTGTTAGTGAACCAGGCGCCACCTTCTACTTTGACCATGTGCCCACCTGCACGCATAAGGCGGGCTGCATTTTCATAGGTTTGCTCATCGTTGGAGCAGCTCATAAATGGCATGTCAGCCATGATGAGTGAACCTTGGTTTCCTCGCCTTACACATTCCGTATGATAAACCATCTCATCCATCGTAACGGGGACAGTGCTGTCTTTGCCCTGCAGGACCATACCGAGGGAGTCACCAACTAAGATGACTTCAACACCTGCACTGCTAACCACATTAGCGAATGTTGCATCATACGCCGTTAAACAGCTGAATTTTTGACCTTCAGACTTAAGCTTGTTGAGTGTACTAAGGGTTATATTCATCTGTGATACCTCTTTGCGGAAGTGTTAACTCGAATGACATCATAACCATAGCTTGTGATGGGTACAAATGGCAGATGCAAAAATATGAAGTGGTTTAGGGTGATGCTGGCGCTAGGTCGTGTAGGGTGTAGGCTGGGGTGAGCTATTTGCCGTTGGTGGGGGAAATGTCTGCATCATTGCAGCTTTGGGCAAGGTCAGCGATAGATCGTCCGTCTGGCAGTGCTAATGAGGGTGACAGTAGTTTTGCTAGATCTCGTAGAGGAAAAAGCACAAAGTTACGCTCGGTCATTCTTGGGTGAGGGATGGTTAGTTCTTCGGTTTCTAGGATGATATTGTCAAATAGGAGTAGGTCTAAGTCTAGGGTGCGTGCAACCCAGCGAACAGGGCCTCGTTTGCGTCCTTGTTGGTTCTCTATTATTTGTAATTGATGGAGCAATTTTAGGGGAGAAAGACTGGTTTCAAGGGCGGCAGCTGCATTGATGTAATCTGACTGTTCTCCTGGGCCAATCGCTTTGCTCTGGTAGAGTGGGGATAATGCAAGCAGACGAGTGTGCGGTATCCGATTAAGGGCCTCGGCTGCTTGTTCTATGTGTGTAAGGGGGTGTTCTAAATTGCTGCCTAAGCCAATGTAGGCGGTGACTTTTTGTGCGCTGCTAGTCTGCGTCATTGCTCTGGTGCTGCTTTGTGGTTATGTTTTTGGCTTTGCGGGGCGGCGTCGGCGTGCAGGGCGGCGTTTGTTTCTGGGTTGCGTGTGCTCTGCGGCAAGGGCTTTTTGTGCGTCAGGGTCAGCTTCTTGAAATTCAGTCCACCACTCGCCTAAGCCGGGAGGGGTTTCTTCGGCTTCTTCACGCAACAATAAAAGGTCGTAGGCAGCTCTGAAACGTTGGTGTTCAACAAGCTGTTGAGCAGGTTTTATGTGGCGACGATTGAGGCGCGGTTGCAGCTCCCATATTTCGCGAATTGTTGTGACAAAGCGCTTTGGGATTGTTGTGTGTTGAGCTTGGTTTTGTAATGTTCGCTGGATAGCCTGTTGGAGTGAGGGAACAGGTGGGATGCCATCACGCTGTAGCTTTTCCCAGTGTAGCTGTAGAGGTCCCCATAACATGACAGCATATAGAAACGCTGGGTTAATGGACTTTCCAATTGCAATACGGTTATCGGTGTTAACCATGGCGTGTTCAATCATGGCAGTTGCGCCGGGGTGTGTGTTTTTGGCGGGTACAGAGTAAGGGAATAGCCATTGCGCTAGGTCATAGTGCAAAAGTTGTCGCCAAACTTCTGTGGCGACACCACCCATAAATAGTTTCTGTACTTCATCAAAAAGGCGGGCCGCTGGGATTAGGCCTAATAACTGAGATTGAGATTGAATAGGGGCTTCTGATTCTTTGCTAAGAGTGAAGTCTAATTTTGCGCTAAATCGTATGGCGCGCAACATTCTTACAGGGTCTTCTTTGTATCGAAGTTCAGGGTCTCCGATGATACGTAGGCAGCGATTTTGAATGTCTTCGTAGCCATTTACATAATCAATAATAGCGTTGTCGGCAGGGCGGTAATATAGGGCGTTTACGGTAAAGTCTCGCCTAATTGCATCTTCATCTAGGGTGCCGTATACGTTATCTCTCAATAACATGCCGTGATCTGATGTGGAGGATTGTTGCTTGTTTGCCGAGTTACTGTGGTGGCCGCGAAAGGTGGCTACTTCAATGATTTCTCTGCCGTAGCGTATATGTGCGAGCCGAAAGCGACGGCCAATCAACCGGCAGTTGCGATTAAACAGCGCTTTAATTTCGTCTGGGTGAGCGTCAGTCGATACATCAAAGTCTTTTGGGTGCTGGTCGAGTAGCCCATCTCGAACGCAGCCCCCCACTAGATAGGCTTCGTAACCCGCTTTAGTTAACGTGTTGACGACTTTTATAGCATTGGTTGCATTTGAGGCGCTAGAGTTAAAATGGTGTTGGCCGTCAGGTATGACGTTGGCACGAAGCTGTTTTGAGCCTTCGCCACCCTTTATGATGCTTTTTATCTTTTTTATTAGCCGTTTGGGCATAGGTGATCTGCTCGTGCCTGTAAAGTGTTCAATTGGATAGTAAAGTGGGGCAATTAGGCCACAGTCTAGCATTGGCTGCGTTGTTACAAAACGTCTATTTTTAAGTGGTAATGTTTGTGTTTGTGTTTGGGGGTGAGGGGCGCAGGTCTTTGGTTTCGGGGATCAAGGAGGGGGAGGTGAATTTTGGGCGTAAAAAAGGGAGAGCAATTAAGCTCTCCCTTTTATTATCTGCTGTTTGTTTTTATTATTACAGATAAGTGTTTTTTTATGTGCCGACTCTTTTTATTGTTTTGGTATTGCTTATTTTTATTATTATGTTTTCTGTTATTATTTTTATTATCTTTCTGTTTTTTCTGAGTGTTTTTATTGTTCGTTTATTTTTATTTTATATTATTGTTATTATTTTTAGACTTTCTGGTTTTTGTTATTATTGTTGATTTTATTTTTATTGTTGATTTTATTTTTATTATTGATTTTTATTATTGATTTTTATTATTATTTTATTGTCGCCGTTACCAAGTGGTTTTTTTTATTGTTGTATCACTTCGTCTCGGTTACATAATATATAAAGCAGATCCCGTGCCATGTTTTTGTAAAAGTAATAAGTTGTTATAAATCAGTGGGTTATGTTTTGAGGTGTTAAGGGGTAGGTCAAATTGACAATATTTTGTTACCTCTTTTGGCTAAATGTGTTCCCGTTGCGGTAACACCGTAACAAACATCTGTGGTGAGTCGTGTTACCCAAAGGCGTAAAAGAGAGGTTGGAGGCTGGCTAATTTGTCTTTATTTTCCGCTAGTTGCGGGGTATACGCTGTGTAGGTAGGCGAGATGTCAAAAATACAACCCAGGAGGGCGGTAGCTATATTTGCCTTTTAGCCGTCAAAGTAGAGGGGGAGTGTCGTTTTTTTGCCATCTATAAGGCAGGAGTTGTGTCGGAATATTGGCGATACAGGGTTGGGCGGGCAGTAAGAGCGTCGAGAAATGTATCAGGCCAGCTTTATGGCTGGTTTTTTTCTTGGGATGCCTAGGCGTTGGCGCCTTTCCCATAGGCATTTTCGGCTGATGCCAAGCTTTTGGGCGAGCTCCGTTTCAGTCATCTCGTCTTGGTGGTCTAGTACGAAGTGCTGAAAGTAGTCTTCTAATGATAGGTCTACTTCTGGGTCTGAGTCGGTTTCAGAGTTATAGCTTGCAACGGGGGTGGGAGTGTTTGATGTTGAAGATTTTTGGTTGGAAAGCGAGCCGCGTTTAAGTTGGGCTAAATCTATATCAATAGCCAGCAGTTCTTGGGTGATTTCTTCTGATTCACATAAGATGACGGCTCTTTCTACTGCATTTTCCATTTCTCGGACATTGCCGGGCCAGCTATAATGCTCAATGGCAAGTAGAGCGTCCTTACTATAACGTAGGTTGGGTGTGTTCATCCTATTGCCTGTGCGTTCGAGCAAGGACTCGGCTAATTGTCGAATATCCTCTTCTCTTTCCCTTAGCGGGGGCAGTTTGAGATCCACGACGTGTAACCGGTAGTAGAGATCTTCTCGAAATTTACCGATTTTAGCTAATGATTTTAGATCCCT
>CAJXZM010000252.1 GCA_913063125.1 uncultured Gammaproteobacteria bacterium
CGATTGCCCGCAGCCAGAGCGGTAGCAGCAGGCACCATCGACAAGTTGATAGGCCCGTTCCAGGGCACGATGATTCCAACTACACCAAGAGGCTGCGGAATCACCCTGTTTTTCGCACCGGGAAACAGTGTGAAATCCACCTTTTTCTTCTGTGGCCGCATCCATCGTTTTAATTGCTTCGAAATATAGTCGATGGTGCCCATCACCGCGATAAACTCGCCAAATGTCGTCTCGACCCAACATCTATTGCCATAATCTTTAGAAATAGCATCCGTCAGCGCATCACGGTTTTCAGCGAGCATTCGTTTTAATGCCCGTAAGTCATTGAGGCGTTCCTGATATGTCGCCTCGCCCATGAATTGACTCGAGGCCTTCATCGAATCAAATGCACTCCACAATGGAGCAGCCTTTTCCGAGATATCCCTTTCCGAGATGTCCATTTCTACTGCCAAGCTTTCAATCGCCACACTTTCAATCGTCATAGACTTTATCCACTAATAACTCGTCAAGATCATGCTGGCACGTTAACCCGTCAAGCACCGGCAAAGAAATAACCACTATCAAAGCACGATAGGTAAGAGACGAGGTATAGACAGTTTTCAAGAGTGACAAGTCTAAACGTGGTGTTACACATAGCTTTCGATGTCTAGTTGAGGTTTTGAACGGACATGCGAGTATTTGGTATCGACTAGAATTGACGAGAAACTAATTGAGGAAAAAACTATGCTCCAATCCACAGATATCGTCCTAATTACCGGTGCAGGTAGCGGAATGGGAAAACTGGCAGCAGAACACGCTGCTAGGAAGGGAGAAAATGTCGTAGGTTTTGATTTAAATGCCGAATCATTAATGGATTTAGAATCACGGTACGACAATATAAAGACCTTTGTCGTCGATATTACGGATTTTGAGAGCGTAGAAAAAACCACAGCCCTGATCGTGAAAAACCAGGGAAATATAAAAAAGGTAATAAATTGCGCTGGCATAATGCCTTTAGGGACATTAAATTCCCAGCATCCTTCCGAGTACAAGAAAATCATGGATGTAAACTACCTTGGAACCGTTAATATCAACATGGCAGTACTCGCCCACATGCGGGATAACAAGCAGGGTGAGATCGTAAACTTCGCATCGATAGCGGGCCTGACTCCATCGATAAGCTTTGGCGCATACTCTGCCGCTAAGTTTGCTGTCGTTGCGTTTTCCGAAGTACTGCACCATGAAAATCGAAGCTATGGCATAAATGTTTGTTGCGTTTGCCCTCCCCCCGTCAACACGCCATTGCTTAGAGGTGCAATTAATCGGCCTAAATCTCTCGACCTTTCTCCGGCTGTTGAACCCGACTTCGTCCTAGATGCGATGGAAAAGAGCCTTGCCAAGGGGCAATGGTTATGCCTACCTGGCTGGCAGGCTAAAGCGATTTACAGGGCAAGACGGTTGGTACCGAACTTACTGTGGTGGGCAATTCATTTGGTTGAGGGGAAGAATTTCGATCACCTCTCTAAGCCATCAACAAGGCGCCATTAAAAAACGCTAAATAGCCAATGTCATACGGTTTTGAAAGCCGCAGAAAAATCCCTATTTGCATGTGATGTATACACATAGACGAGACAATTAGAAATGACCGATATCCAGTATGCACTAGCCCAAAATGATACCCCCGCAATTCGCAGATATCAGCGCAATGCTAGCAAACCCGACTTACGCCATATTCCAGGCAACTCCGGTTTGCCCATTGTCGGTAATGCACACAACCTGCTGTTCAGGTTCGAAGACTATATCAACAACAGCTACAAAAAATACGGCCCCATCTTCAAATTCAAGAGCATAGGTACTATCGGAACGGAAGGTGTTTGGCTGCTGGGGCCTGAAGCCAATAAACTCGTATTGCAAAACCAAGGAAAAATATTCAGCAACTATTTTGGGTGGAATATTGCATTTAAAGGGCTGTTTGACAACGCCCTTCTGGAGCAGGATTTTAACAACCACAAAGCCAATCGAAAAATTCTCCAGGCTGCATTCAAAAAAGAGGCTGTTCAATCCCATATGGAGATAATGAGCCCTATTCTGAAAAATGGTATCCATCAGTGGCCAACCAATACATTATTCAAAACATTGACACCACTAAAAACCTTACTGCTGGACACCGGCAGCAAGGTTTTTCTTGGGCTCGATCCAGGACACGAAAGTGCTGAATTAAATCAAGCTTTTGTTAATATAGTGATGGCTGTTGCCGACCCCTTCAAAGAAAAGGGCCCGTTCTTTTTCCCTTACGCTAGGGGTGTAAAAGGGCGTCAGACGATTACAGACTTTATTTTTCGTAACATCCCAAAACGCAGAAACAACCCAGGAAAAGACATATTCTCTCAACTTTGTGTGTTAACTGATGATGATGGAAAGCGCCTTAGCAATGAAGAAATTCGCGACCAGGTTTTATTTGTCTTGTTTGCAGCGCATGATACCACTACCAGCACCTTATGCTCTTTATTGTACGCAATCGCCAGCAACCCGAAGTGGCAAGAAGAATTACGTGAAGAAATATCAAACCTGGATAAAGATCACCTTGAATTTGACGATCTGACGCTGATGGAAAAAACCAGTTGGTCAATAAAAGAGACTATCCGGATGTACCCTCCTCTTGGCGTCATGCCACGTTTCACACTAGAGGATGTAGAATTTAATGGGTATACCATACCGGCAAATTCCCAAGTGATGATTTCGGCGGTTTTTTCCCATTACGACGAGGAATACTGGAGTAATCCCCGCCAATTTGATCCACGTCGATTCTCCCCTGAGCGGGCCGAGGATAAAAAAGACTTTTTCCAATACATTCCTTTTGGCGGCGGCGCGCACAAGTGCCTGGGTATGCACTTTGCTGAGACCCAAATAAAAACCTTTCTGTTTCACTTCTTAAAAAATTATCGCGTAGAACCGAAGACAAGAAACGGCGATTATAAATTCCGCTGGGTTCCCTTAACATTTCCATCAGATGGACTTCCGCTTACTTTTCGAAAGCTGTAGTTTCAAAAGTAATTAGCGAATTACTATTCAGATACTCTTTCATAGCGAAAGCTGAACAGGTTACTGTTCAGCTATTTTTTACCGACTAACGACAACACTAGCTATCTTCCACTTCTCGGAGCAAACTATCCACAAAATTAAATATAAGATATCTAAGTTTAGATTCATCTAATTCACCATCAATTTGTGCCCAGGCCTTGACCATATGGTACCCAGAACCGGTGTGTTTAGAAATAACGATATCCATATAATCCTGATCGACATCTGTATGATTTTTTTCTCGCAACAACCTTCCGACGACTCTTCGAATAAATCGATGTAAATGAGCGAACACAACTTTATCATTTGAGCAGTTTAGTATCTCATGAATAAATCCCTTTCTCGGGATAATTAATTCCTGAAGCCTATCAGTAATTAAGCTGACATTTTCGCTAACCAATTGTATGTTCAACTCTATCACTTGATATGCCGCATCTAACATATCATCTATCAGGTCCAGTAATATCTCATCCTTCGACATATAATACCGATAGAAATTCTGCCGACTCATCCCTAGCCTAGAAACAAGGTTTTTGACTGTGATTTTATTGTATGGCATTTCGATCATGCATCGATAAAGCTCTTGCTTTATCCTTTCTTTTACTTCCTGGTTATCAGATAACTTAATCATTCCATCCCCCTAAGCCGTTAACAACTAACATTACTACGTCAAAAGGGTAAAGCGTACTCTTTTATATCGTTATTATCCAGAAAACATCATTACGAATTGGCACCCCCCAGCGACAAAGCCCAACGCTCCGCCTACGATGTAAAGTATCCATTCGTCTTCTTCGAATATAGGACGTACAAAACGGTCTAGTTCCAATGGGGAAAACGCTTTCATGCGCGACTGTATTACTTCACTGAGATTGATGGAGTTTTCCACGTAGGCGATGCTGTCAGTAACAGGAGGTGGAGGATTATCCTTGCTGCGTATTTGGTCGAGAAGCCCCGCTTTTAATTCAATATAGTTTTCCGTACCGATCATAGGCAAAAGTATGTGTTTACTACGCCCCAAAGATTTGTCAATCGTTTTACTAATATGAAATCGTAGCCATTTATTTAGAGGAGAATTATTGTCCGATGAAAGTATATACTCAGCTACCGTTTGAGCATTGAGTACGGATTTGGTGATGGTTTCTGCATAATCTACAGCCACCTCACTTTTTCGTTTTAGGAATAGTCCTTGCAGTGAGAAAGGCCCAATTTTAATAGGGTCAATTGGTTGAAAGAGAAGTTTTATAGCCACCCAATTTGTCAGATACCCAACCGCGAATCCTCCTATGGGTAAGACGTACCACGCACCTGGGTACTGGTAAAACAAAGCCATCTGAAATATACCAAATATGAAACCCAAAGTGAGACCAGACTTTATGAGGAACCCGAGTTCCTTATTGACAATTTTTTGAATGAGTTCAACCAGGATGTGTTTCTCCTTATCTAGCTTATCAATTACCATTTGTTTTGAGTCAAGAATTGCTTCATGATTACTTTTTATGTGCTGGAATAGGCTATCAATGCTTCCTGGCATTTCGCGCTCTACTTTTGAATAGAGCTTAGATTTTATCGCATAAGGCGTGTTCTCCCAAAAAATAGGGGATGATTTTGAAACAGCCTCATCAATCATGGCTTCGATTAATTGTCGGATATCTGGTTGTAAGATATTATTGATTTCTATAGGATCAATACTTTCCAGAAGCTCACCTACGTCTACTATCTTTTCAACTTGATCCATCTGCAAACGCGCAAATTTCTTAGCACGAGATGGTATGATACCTTGCCAACCAAAAAATGGTTTTATACCAACAAAGTTAATTGGCCTAAACATCATTTGAATGCCAATTGCATTAGTCACTAAGCCGATCACGCCACTAATAACTGGAATTAATAAGAGATAGGTGAGATCTGGATGTTGAAGAAAACTACTAATTAGTTCCATTGAAATTAGGGTCCTTATAACAACAGGGTTAGATAAATATCCGTATTAACGTTGGATCGTATACACCAACAAATTTAGAACTACATATCGACAATCCTTTTTAGCAATCCTGTATAAGGAGGGTTCAACGCAGAAAAAACATTGAGTCTAGGCTGATAGAATATTGGGCGCATTTTAGAGAACGACTGAAACCCTTCATAGCCGTGATAATGCCCCATGCCGCTGTGCCCCACTCCGCCAAATGGAAGATCATCCTGTGCCACATGCAGCGCAATATCATTAACCGTCACACCTCCTGACATGATTCTTGATATGTATGCCTTTATCTGCTTTTTATCATGGGAGAATATGTAAAGTGCCAAGGGTTTTTCATGGACATTGGTGTAATCAATGACTTGCTGAGGTTCACTATAGGTTCTTACAGAGAGTATCGGCCCAAAAATTTCACGTTGGCAAATCGCCATATCTTGCGTCGGATTAATGACCAGGGTCATTGGGAACTTTTTATCTCGATCATTTAGCTCTTGATCGCTTAAATTAATTACTTTAGCCCCCTTACTCTTTGCATCCTGCAATATGTTATCAAGACGTTTCATTGAAGCGTCATCGATTACGGACGTAAAGTAAGGGCTATTGATATCGGGAACCATATTTTTTGCTGCGGCCTTTATGAGCTCTACAAAGCGATCTATTTGAGATTCATGAACAAAAACATAGTCCACGTTAAGGCAGACTTGACCGGCGTTTGTTTGCTTTGCAAATACGATACGATCAACCGCCTTTTCTAGCGGATACGCTGAGTCAATGATAACGGGGTTTTTTCCACCCAGCTCTAGAATAACAGGAGTCAGATTGTTAGCTGCTGATCTCATCACGGATTTCCCCGTTTCGGGAGAACCCGTAAACATCAACAAGTCAAATGGTAACGTTGAGAACTCTATTCCAACTCCCCCCGTTTCGTCATGAAATGACAGTTTTTCATCTGCAAAATAATCGGGAGAAATATCAATAAGAACCTTAGCAAGATTTCGCGAATTCTCAGACATTTTGACCATGACCCTATTCCCAGCGGCAATGGCCGTCGCAATAGGTATAAAGGACAAATAGATAGGAAAATTCCAGGGAACAATAATACCAACGATACCGAGTGGTTGAGCCAGAAGTGTACTTTTACCACCAAAAAAACCGATGCTAGATTTCCGCCTTTGTGGTTTCATCCATTGTCGCAAATGTTTGATCATATGGTTGATTGCTAGAATAGTTGACGCCATTTCAGCAAGATTACTCTCAATATTACTCCGAACCCCATAGTCCAAATTAATCGCTTCTTTGATATTCCGACGATGCCCTATTAGCATTTTTCTTAACAATTTTAGATCCCGTACCCTCTCTTTGTAAGATGGCTCTGGATCATCAAAATATGCTGCTTTTTTCTCGTTAAAGATTGAGCTCAAGGAATCCCCCCTTTGCTCATAGGGTAACGTTACAACCGTTTCCGTCTTAGCCATCAATCTACTCCTTCCCCAATTATATTCGGCACATTGCCCGAAAATTCAGTCTCTCTAAATTGGAAAAATTCTCTCTCAAGCTCATTTTTTCGAATTTTCCCCGCATCATTTTTTGGTAGCTTGTTAACTAGTTGAATGTGCTTCGGAAGCTTAAATCCATACAAGCCCTTCTCTTTACAAAAGGTTGTGATCTCTGATTCATCAATCGATTTCCCATCAACTAATTGTATCAGCGCACCTGCCACCTCGCCCAAATCCACATCGTCCACTTTAATTACGGCTACATCCATAACGTCTGTATGCTGCTTTATCACATGTTCAATTTCTGTTGGAAAAACATTAACCCCACCAGATATGATCATGTCCTTGCTGCGAGACGTTAAATAAAGAAAATTATCTTCATCAAGGTAGCCAATACAACCATCGTCATACCAGTAGACGCCGTCCACTTCAAAAAAAGACGTATTTATATCGTCCGAATTGCCCGCTTGCACCTGATAAATTCGCGGGTTACGTATCAGTACATGGCCACTTTCTCCCACGGCACACCACGTTTTTTTCTCGTGATTGTAAATGCGCGTTTCAGAAACAATGGCTTTGCCAACACTCTTGTAGCGTTCGGGTTTTTCCTCGTAATCTCTCGGTCGCAGAATTGAGATCATCAATGCTTCCGAAGACCCGTAGTATTCGGTAAATACGCTCACACTGGCGCCCTGCTCTCTAAACAGGCCATTAATGTTTACCTTCACATAATCAGGACAAGGAGCGGCAGCACAGACAATGACCTTCATGCTGGAAAGGTCATACTTACGCTTGGTTTCTTCCGGCAATTTCAATATCCGCTCAAGCATTGTCGGGGCGACAAACGTAAAATTCACCCTTTCTTTTTCGATGGTTTGTAGAAAACTTTCTGCATCAAATTTCTTCATTACCACAACGGTGCCACCCAAATAGAGTGGTGCCACAGCAGCCTGAACACCCGAATGATAAAGAGGCCCAGGTAT
>CAJXZM010000253.1 GCA_913063125.1 uncultured Gammaproteobacteria bacterium
TCACCTGAAAAAAAGGTATTTGATTTGGGTGATCTGCAGATAGTTGCAGATGCGTTAAGTGAGCTTCCTGAGCGTTCACGGAGGGCGATAGAGCTTCATCGTTTACAGGGAGTGACCCAAAAACAAATTGCTAAAGAGCTGGGTGTATCTGCAACTCTGGTTAACTTTATGATTCGCGATGCCTTAGCTCATTGTCGAAAGTGTTTGCAAGCCTGAGCCCGGGTGTAAATTCAAATGTCCGTAATAAGCGAAAGCTTTAGTAGTAATGCGCTAAGACATTGACATGGATCTAAAGATTTTGAGACAACCTCTTCCTGCGGGATTTTTGACGCGACAGAAACACTCAGATGAGTAGGCGAGATGGTCGAGCTCTTTAAAAAATGTGTCCTCGATATATTGTCGTTGATATTCCTTAAACATACTTTCGGTGATTCCAAAGCAAAAACAGATTGTTTGTTGCTGAATTTGTCCCGATGATTGAAGTTGGGTCACTGAATACTGGGTAATGTGAGAAAAGTAGGCGATATCGCAGTCATGGTTTTTGCAGTAGTAATGGGCTTCTGATAAGTCCTCCATTGATGCAGGGAACCGTAAGTGATGTCGCATGGTCGTGTCGCTAACTTTGTGACAGTCTTTTATGCAGCTTGGGCAGGTAGCCGATTTTTTATTCATAATCAGTCTATTTCGACTTTCTAAGTAACAGAGCAATAAAAAATAGGCCGCCAATAAAACCTGTGATTATACCAACGGGTAACTCTTCTGGCGCTAATAACGTGCGGGCAAGCACGTCAACCCACAGTAAAAATAAACCACCCAGTAACGCTGAGAGTGGTAGTAATCTGCGTATATCCCCACCTACAAAATAGCGACAGATATGCGGGATCATTAGCCCGATAAAACCGATTGCCCCGGTATTAGCAACGAGTACTGATGTGATCAATGCACTTGTGACAAATAACAGAAGGCGTAATTTCTTGACATTGAGCCCTAAGCTTGTGGCAGTTTCATCGCCAATCAACAAAGCATTGATATATCGGGCATGAAAATGCAGGAAAATGTAGCCCGTAAGGCATACACCGAAGGGGATCAATAAGTGGCTCCATCGAGCTAAGCCTAATCCGCCAAGCATCCAGAATACAACTTGATGACTTGCACGGTTGTCACCGAGAAATAGGGCGAAATTTGCGGCCGACATGAGTACAAACGATAAGGCCACGCCGCACATCAATAGGTGGGGTGCACTGCTTGCACGTGAACTTTGGCTTACACTGGCAATAATAAACGTTGCTAACAATGATCCAGCAAACGCGGCGAGAGGTAGTGTTAGTTCACCCAGTACTTCACCGATATGAATGGTAACCAAGACGGCGCCGAGTACTGCGCCAGATGAAATGCCGAGCAAATGCGGGTCGGCCAGTGTATTTCGTGTAATTGATTGTAGTGTAAGGCCAGCGATAGAAAGACCTGCTCCGGCAATGCAGGCCATCAAAATTCGGGGGATACGAAGTTCCCAGATTATATTGTTGATTCCGGTGGGTATAATCTCACCCGGGGGTAACACAAGTAAGGATAGGCCGGGAAAGAGATGATCCAATACAATTTGAATAGATTGTATTGGATCAACGCTCACCGTTCCTAGCAATAAAGCGCCAGGAATTGACATGATGATAAAAAACACGATAACCCAACATAACAAGGCAAAGTGCTTATTTCCAAGGCGTGACAGTATCATCATTTTTGTGATTCTATCTGTAGGGAGGTAGTTGAAAATATTTTTGGATAAAATGCTTTGGCTAATCGAAGAGTAGCTTCGACATTTCTCACCCCTGGAGTTGCCTCGCTGTATTTTAGTGTTACAAAACGATGGTTCCTAATTGCATTGATGTTAGAAAGGGCGGGGTGTGCTTTTAAAAACGCAATTTTCTGTTCTGCGGTAGTTTTTCCGTAATTCACGATAATGATCACATCGGGGCTTCTCTTAACGATGGTTTCCCAGCTGGTGCGAGTCCAGCTACTCTTTAAATCGTTTAGAATGTTGATACCTCCTGCCGCCTCAATCATCGCGTTGGGTATTGCATATTGGCCCGCGGTAAAGGGGGCGTTTTTTCCACTGTCATAGAGAAATACCTTAACCGGCTGCTGGATGTTACTTGTCTTGGACTTGATATTTTTCACGTCGGCCCTGAATTGATCAACCAACTTCTTTGCCCGAGTCTCTGCGTTAAAGAGTATTCCAAGATTAAGAATGTCTTGGTAAACATCATCAAAACTTGATGGGTTTTTCTTCATGATGTGAATGCAGGATTCAGTTAGCTCGTAGACTGCAATATTAAACGGTCTTAGCGTATGTGGTGTTAATGGGCCACCTGCACGCATGCCATAATTCCAGCCGGCAAAAAATAAGTCTGTGTTAACTGCCAGTAAAGTTTCCATCGTTGGCGTTTTTTCAGATAATTGCGGTAAACTCCCTGCCGCATTTTTAAATTCGGGTGTTAGCTTCTGCCAACCACTGATGCCGGTATAGCCTGCCATTCGATCCTGTAATTCTAAAGCAAACATCATTTCTGTTAAGTTAATATCATTAGAGACAGCTCTGCTTGGTATCTTCTCAATACTTAGGCTGCGGCCACAGGATAGAACCGTTTTATTTCCTGCTAGAGAGAGTTCGGCTGACAGGAAAAGAGCAATAAAAATACAAGTTTTTTTCATTTCAATAAAAACTCAGGCGTTGAGATCCCGTAATAGGATGTGTGTCGGTAATCGATTGCACAGAGAATACGTTTTTTATCAATTCATACGTGAGTACATCGTTAGGTTTGCCCTGTGATATCAAATGGCCTTTGCTCATTATTGCAACTTCATCACAATACTGCGCTGCTAAATTAAGATCGTGTAAGCTACAGATCACAGTGATATCGAGGTCGCCGATATACTGGAGAATGGAAAGTTGATGGGCAATATCCAAATGATTTGTTGGCTCATCCAAGAGTAATACATCGGGTTTTTGAATTAGTGCTCTCGCAATCATGACGCGTTGTTTTTCACCGCCTGATAGTGATTGGTATATACGTATGAGTAGATGATCAAGCTCAAGGTGTTGGACGATGGCGTGTTCATGACTCGTTAATTCGACATTGTCATGAGTAAAAAAACCTTGGTAAGGTAAGCGCCCTAGCTTTATTATTTCTGAAACAGAAAGGCCTATCTCGTGTGGACTTTCCTGTAATACAACAGCCACCTTCTTTGCGATTTCCTGTTGTGAGTAGTGCGTTATATTTTTGTTGTTCAATAAAATGGAACCAGCCGTGGGTGAAGTACCTCGATACAAGCAGCGTAATAAGCTGGTTTTTCCGCTGCCATTGGGTCCAAGTAGTCCTATGCATAAACCTTTTTGTGCATGAAAGTCTACATCTTTTAAAATCATTGCGGATTTGGCATTGGGGCGCCAGCATATTTTTTTTGCTTGTAGTTTCATTTTAAATGTCATGTGAAGTAAATGGCCCGTAGTACGAGTTTAGGGTGCACATCAGTAGTACAAGCCATTTGTTGTTACTGGTTAAAATGAATAATTCAAACTGATTTCAGCGCTGCGCCCATCGGCCAATATCCATTGGCCGCCGTAGGGGGCAAGAATATAATCTTCTTCGTCTGTAAGGTTTTTGCCTCGTAGCGTTAACTGGACGTCTTGAGTAGCCTTCCACTGGATGCTGGCGTCAAAAACTGTGTAGCTTGGCATTTTTAATTTATTCTCGTTTTTGGTGTAACGCTCTCCGACATAGCGTGCTCCGCCGCTGAGTAACCATCGATCGATAAATTGCCAATTCATCCACAGGTTGGCTGTGATTTTAGGCACATTTTTTGGTGTATTGCCGCTACGGTCAAGAGGAGCATCACCATCAGGGTTGCCTTCGAAAAACTCTTCAAACTCTGGGTCGACGCGGGCAATATTAAAGTCGATATCGAACGTATCTGTGGGTTTTATAAAGAGTTCAACTTCAATGCCGCGGGACGTTTGTTTGCCAATTTGGCTTTCATTATTTCCCATATCTGTACTGGTCAGGTTGTCTTTTTCTATGTCATAGATTGCAACGGTGTATTGTAGACGATCATTCCATAATGACTGTTTGACTCCCAGCTCTACTTGTTTACCTTCAGCTAATTCCAAATCGGTGCTGGAGGCGGTTATGATAGATTGAATGGAGTCCACGGCTTTACTGGTTTGTAGGTAAAAACTAGTATTTTCTATGGGTTGATAGACCATTCCTAAGCGCCAGCTATTTCCTTTGAAATTATCTTGGGATGGATCTTCGCCTCGAAATTCCTCACGTTCATATTTGATTCTATCGCTACGCAGACCTGCAACTAGGCTTATTTTTTCATTCAGTTGTAAAATATCGTCAATGAAATATGCATATTGTCGAGTGTCGGTCGAGAAAGCATCGGATGTTGGATCTTGGACGCCTTCTGACCAGGTTCCTGGCGTAGGGTCACCGAAGTTTACGGGGGTCTTACCGTCATAGGGAGAATTATTGGTATGGGTGAAGTCTATTTGGTTTATTTCCGCACCAACGCTCAAGCGATTGTTGAGCCCCGCGATGTTAAAATCCAACAACAGGTTGCTGCGATTTCCAATCTGCTTTTGGTCATGAAGTATTTCTAAATAGAACTCCCTGTCGACTTGGTTGTTTTCGGCGTTGTAGGTGTAACTTTCGACATTACGCCAGTGTCGTTTCGCTTTAAGGTAGTAGGCGTCATTTTCCAGTGTGGCTAGATCATTGATTTTCCAATTCACCTTCACTCGTGGCCATATGTCTTCGTACTCAATCAAGCCATCTTTTACGTTGTAATTGTTTTTTCGTGTTGAGTTATCTATTTTATCTTCATCATTAACAAGCGGTGTTCCCCAGTAAGGCGCCGCATCGATGTCGGCGTAGTCGACACTGAATTTGATATCCAAATTATCTTGAGGGCGAAACAAAATCGAGCCTGAGGCAACTTGTCTTTTTTCATCGGCGCGGTCAACATAGCCATCGGTTTCATGGTTCACGGCGTCAAAGCGATAGGCTACATTATCAGTTACTGCGCCACCGGAACCAAACGCCACTCGTCGTAAGCCAAAGCTACCAGCTGTCACATCAATTTCACTGGATGGGGCATGAAATGTAGGTGCCTTAGGAATATAATTCACTGTTCCGCCTATAGCACCAACACCATTGGTCACCGAGCCAGGTCCACGTAACACCTCAACCTTTTCAAGTGTCCATGTGTCCGCAGGGAAGGTGACGGTACCAGCTCCTACGTATAAACGCGTTCCATCATAAGTTTGTACAACGGCACCGTGACCGTTAAAACCACGTACCGACATGGAGGTACCGCCATTACCAGGGCTGGCGCTTGATGCAAAACCCGTTGCTCGGGTAACAGTAGATAAAGAGGAGTAGTCCGCTTTAATTGCGATCTCTTCTTTGGGAATAACTTCAACACTGCCTGGAATTTTGTTGATGTCCAATCCCAAACGGTTTGATGCGCTATTACTACCTTTTAAATTTAAACCCATGGATGATTTTTTGCCGTGAACTTCTATAAGTTCAGCGTCATTTTTTTCCGCTTTTTCCGCAAGGGCATTGCCTGAAAGGCTATATAAGAGCAAAACAAATAGAGTTAGCTTTGTTTGGGCGTGTTTTGGGTTACTGCTCATTATTCTGAAACCTCAATCGTTAGATTACTGCAAAAAATACGAATGAGGGAGGGGATAGATAGGGGTAGTGGATGCGTAATGATGTAAAAATCAAAAAGGCAAAAAATACCGCTCTATGAAGCCCTCCGCTTCATGTACGTGCTATATCTAAAGGCAGGTTTCGGGCTCTCAAAAAAATGATTACCGTTGCGGGGGCAGCGTTGGAATGTGACAGACAAGCCGAGAATTTGTCTGTGTTTACCAAACTTCCCTTTTAACCTATCCAAATAAACGTGGCGATGTTTACTGATAGGCACCTTTAAGATGGAGCGCACATTAGCATAAAAAGCCTTTAGAAGTAAAACTCCAAATTATTGCTAATTGTTTTTTTGCTCAGCACCGTGGTGCTGAGCAATTGGGATGGAGTGTGTGGGCCTGGTGAAATGACAAATGCTGTAGCGACGCAGTGTAGTGAGAAAGTGTGGGTCGTGGGTGTTGAGAAGTATAGGGGGAGTATAAATTTTATTGGGTGGAATGTTTTTTTCTGCAATTTGGACACTTGTTAGTACAAGGTTGTAATGCTTTTTCAGTTGGGCTCTTATTTATAAGAGGGATGTACGTGTTTTTTTGTTTGTTTCGATTTTGTTGCAAATCCATTTCTAATTATCCTGTTTGTTGTTAATAAAACGGTAATTTGAATACTAGTATAATATTACCTTAATGCAAATGATAATTGTTATTGTTTGGTGTCGTTCTGTCACTTGTAGCACTTTTATAGAGAGATTAAAGGTGGCATCGTGAGTCTATGAGAGGAGCTTAATTACACCCTGCAGACTTACTTCTAAGGTGTTGTGTAGCAATCACTTGTAAAGCTAGCTGGTTATTTTTTTGTTATTTGGAGTGAGTTTACGTAGACTATCTTCCAGTTTTAAGTACCATCTGCTGGAGTTGTCGGGGCGATAGAAATAGAGGATAAGCTCTCTTTTACCAAACTTATTTCTCACCAATTCCTTGTAGCTTATTTGATATTTTACGCGTGCCCTGAGTTTACTGGAGTCAATTTTCGCATAGGCTATTTCATAGTCAAGGATTTCCAATAGCTCTGGTTTTACGAGAAAAAGCCGAGTGATAAGATAAGGGATATCAATGGTTTCAGATAGATGTTTTTCATGGTGTGCAGCCGCGCTATCAAAATCTTTAAATTGAATATCTTCCCAAAATAGGTTTGCTCGTTTTCGTAGGTTTGATAGATCGCTGGTAATCATCGCATCACCGTATCCAAACGATCCTCCCGCGATATAATACCCTCCGCCTAATACTGAGATTATAACTATAAGAACTGAAATGATTCTAATCATTAACGAATACGCCTTTTTACGAATGTTAATATGGTAAATGTAAGAATAAGAAAAAATAATGTAAGGCAAGAAATAGCTACAAAAGGAATGAATAACTCTAATAATTTCAGTGGAACCACTAAACTCTGATTAAATATTTTCTCTCCCCAATAGGTGGGCATGAAATATCTAATACGTTCGATAAAATCAGTATGCGCATCTTTCGGGAGTATTTTACTTGAAAAAAGAAGTTGAGGAATAAGTATTAGTGGAACAGCAATGACCGCTATATCTTGTCGATGAGCTGATGCGGATATCAATAACCCCAGCGCGATTCCTGACAGCGATATAAGCCACAAACTGAATGCTTGTATGGCAAAAGCACCG
>CAJXZM010000254.1 GCA_913063125.1 uncultured Gammaproteobacteria bacterium
TCTTAAGCAAGCACGCATCAATTCATATTAAACTTCGCCTATAACATTTTTAGGCTCAGACCCGTAACAACCAAAACAAAGTCATTTATTAAAGGATTAGTAAAATGCTTAAACGTATCATCCGAAACTTCGTATTGTTTATTATCAATTTTTTTACATTACGAACAGAGCATAAGCCAAATCCAGAATCAGAACTCGAACCAGAATTAGAACTTAAACCAGAACCCAAGACCAAATTAGAAACCCCTATACCAAAACCTGAGCCTTTCAAACCTAAAAACCCAGTAGATTTAGAAAACAATGGAACTGACCCTTTGCTCGAATCTGCGATTAACTGCATTGTAGACGACCGCGACATAAAAAAAATATTTGAGCCCTTTAAAGAGAGTATGATTAAGTTTTTTGAAACAGAGAATAACGACCCCTCAATAGACTATAAAATCGTGATACAGGAATACCACGATGCCATCGACACATTACATGAATCAGTGTCCAACCACTTAAAGAACCGTGCACAGGCAACAATCAGTAAATTACGCTTCCAACATTCTTTAGACAAACCTGAAGCAAACAAACTTTTCAATCTGGCCTGCCAAGAATTCACAAACTCACTCCCAACTAAAATCCCAGACAAACCACCTACAGAAAGTCTTGAGGAAATAACGCATTATTTAGAATATGTAAAATCACAATTAAAAAATGGTAAAGAGGAAGATGAAATCGATAACTTTCTAACTAAAGAGTACCAACTTGAGGGAAGAACAATCTCTAAAATATACCAGTTGGCGCTGAATAATTTATCGTCAAATATTATTGAAAACATCATAAATTACATCCATGACTTAATCGATAAAAACCAACAACTCGATTTAAACATAAATAAAATCACAAAAAATATAGCTGCCATTTTCTCCCGCAATATTGATGTAAAGCAATCAGAGCTTGAATGTTTAGATTTAGTACACAAACACGAAAATTACAGAAGCGCCTTATTCATAAAGGTTCACATTTGTGGCAAATACAACATCGACTTTAGCGCAGCTGAGATCATCTACGACATATCTCTAAGCCGCCTTTCCCCAGAAATAAAAGTAACTGACTACTATACAATCTTTAACCAAGCAATAGAGCAAGGCATTGAGGGTCATCATTTACCTACCAGGGAGTTAACCGAAGTATAAACTCTCTCCTCTTCTTATAGAGTAGAATAGGCGCCACAAAAAACATTCATTCATATTCTTAGAAGGACTTATATGAAAACCTCACGATGGAAGAAATTCAGCTCTCTGTTTTTTATTTTGTTGTTGTCCAGCTGCTCAGCCCAGAAAAGTGATGAAGAGCGTATCATCAAGGATATTGACACCACGTCCGTACACCTTATCACTGGGTTAAAGCTCATCACCACGAACCCCTATAAGGACCCAGAAATAACGACAGTTAAGAACAATTTTAATGCCATATTTGAGAGTATTAAATCTAGGCATTCCTCTGAGAACCTCTCACTTCTTGAGCTTGGCCGTTTAGCCAAGATTGCTTATAGCGCTAAAGGAATTGGGGCAATAGAGGTCGCTAAAGGAAAGTCTTCTGAGTTTTTATTCTTATTCAATCTTATCGCACCAAGCAAACAACCGGAATACACAACCCTCACTAAAGAGCAACGTCAAGAGCTATCAAATACAGTAAAGCAAGACCACGCACTCACACTTGCAGGGCTTTACGCTTTTAAGCTACACCCCGCTCTCCCTCTACCGATAACACAAGAAACATTACTTTATGAAGCCTGGATGGCGGATGACATTGAATTTGACGAAATATATTTCAATATTATCTTACGTGGACTACAAGCATCCACCTTTGCCAGAAATGACTACTGCGACTTTGCAGAAAGAAATGCTGAATATTTACGAAATACGCCAATGGCTCCCGTCAACATAGATAGACTTGAAACACGCATTTCATCACTTTTAGGTCTTGGTCGGTTAGCCGCGCATGTCCCAGAAGCTGCTGCGGTAATAATACCCATCGCATTATTACCCGCGGCTATTGAACTACTACCCAATGTTGTGCGAGTCATGGCTCACTTACAAACTGCTAGCTGTTTTGACAAACGCGATAATCCATCAAAAATGTTAAAACAACAAGAGTTCGCCTTAGATGCATTAAGTAACACAGGTATACCAGAATCCGAACTGGCGTTATTCAGAGCTGGGCTTGCTTACAACAGTAATGACCTTACATCTGCAAAAAAGCACCTATTAGAGGTAAAAAACAGTAAAATACTTGATGAGCGAAGCAAGAAAGATATATTACTGCTGGCTAGCAACCTTGATACACCTGACCCATCATTAGTTGAACGTTATTTTAGCTCAACTTACTTAACGCTGGCCGTTGGAAAGATTCTAAATCAACGTATATCAGACGCCGGTTTCTACGATAACCTGGGTAATTCAAAAGCATTTACGGGTATGCAAAAATTGCTCTCAAGCCTAATGGCTCTTAATACTGATGATGCGCTAAATATACTAAATAAAGGAAAAGACAAAAGCGTTGATTTATTGAATAGCTTCAGTAGCAAACTGGATCTTTGAAAAACAACTATAAAGGCGTTATCTCTATCAGATAAAACCTTATCAGCGATTAAAAAAGCCACTTCAAATGAAGTGGCTTTTTTAATCGCTGCCTACCCATCAAGGCCTACTTATAAGTAGCTGCTTCTCAAGCTCAGCCATACCCGACGGCACATCAATATCAGCACCTAAACTTTGCAGCGACATTCCCAGCGCATGAAGCACTCGCAAGAGGTGATGTGAACGACACTGCTCGCCCATTTGACCTATTCTCACGATATGTCCGCCAAAAGAGCCTGATATTTCCACGAGATAGCGATCGGACATCAAGGCTAGCAGCTCTTTAGTATTGATCGATTCCGGTAAACAAATGCCTATTACTGAATTTAAACGCGACTCAGGCTTCACAAACAAATCAAGCCCCATGGACTCGACAGCATGCTGCAATGCATTTGAACACCGAGAGTGCCTCTCAAAACGAACAGGTAGTGTTTCTTCACAAATGAGACGCAGCGCTTCGTGTAATGCTAGCAGCCCAGATACGGGGGCCGTGTAGTGATAACCTTTGTTATGCCAAAATTCATATGCCAAGCGAGTATCAAAACACCAATGCGCCATCGGTGCTTCACGCTTTTGTATGACGTCCCATGCTAATTCTGAGAACGCGATCAATGACACACCCGGTACAGAAGACAGTCCTTTTTGCCCTCCGGTCACAACCGCATCAATACCCCACTCATCCATAAACAATGGCATGGTACTTAAAGTACAAACTGCATCAACGATACTCAATACGTTGTACTTTTTTGCTAATGCTGCAATTTCAGGCAATTGGCAGTTATAGACGGTATTGGATGTTTCACCTTGAACAATAGTAATCACATCAAAGGGCTGATTGGCCAGTTTCGCTTCTTTTAAAGCAGTTTCTACCGCATCGGCATCAATATAGTGATTCTCAGGCGCTTCTAATACAGTTGTCAGCCCTCCAACTCTTGATGCCATTTCTTCAAAACGGCTACTGAAATAACCATTTTTAATACTCAAAACCCTACGTCCAGACCAAACAAGGTTGGTAATCGCCATTTCCATAGCCGCCGAACCAGGGCCAGAAACACCAAAAACATAGGGGGATTGGGTTTGAAAAACGTATCGAGCAAGCGTTTTAACTTGAGACACCACCTGACTCATAGCATCACCCAGGTGATTGATCACCATGGAATTCGCCGCCGCCACCTTGCTCTGCACAGGTACTGGTCCCGCCCCCATCAACAACAAAGGTTCATCAGGGAGAATTTGATCAATCGGTGCAACTGTCGGTGGTACGCTGTAGGTGGTCATAGTTATCGCTTATTTAGGGTAAACAGCTAACCATTATACAGTGACTCGCTGATTAGACAATTCTCACGCTAACAGCACGCTTCTTTTTGCCTGGCACGCTAATACTTAGGCGATTCATCTTATCGATCAAGGTTCTTCGGGGAATTTGCAGAGTTTCCGCTGCCCGAGTTTGATTCCAGTTATTGGCTTTAAGGTGCTGCTTGATCACGGCTATTTCATAAAAACTAACCGCTTCTTTTAACGAATTATATTGATTGGGAACTTCAACCAATGAAGCCACCTTGCTGTCCCCCCGCGTACGCGCACTGGCGAATGCTGATGTAGACCCTAGATTTACTCCAATGCCAGTACATTGGGCCAACACACCTTGTGAAGCCTTGCGAACTTGCTCCGTCAAATGGTCAGGCATAATCGCTCCGTGGTCATCAGCAAGCAATACCGCCCTTTCGATGATATTTTGTAATTCGCGCACA
Source organism: uncultured Gammaproteobacteria bacterium (assembly GCA_913063125.1). Taxonomy (GTDB): domain Bacteria; phylum Pseudomonadota; class Gammaproteobacteria; order Pseudomonadales; family Ketobacteraceae; genus 42-54-T18. The sequence goes on from CAJXZM010000254.1 coordinate 4,379, forward strand.
TTTCCCGGAAAGCGATATGCAAACATCATATCTAACGCCAAAGGAGAGAGGCCAGTCAGTGTTTTTTCATATTGCTTGCTGTAAAGCTCAACAAAATGCAGCACTAATGCCTTCACATCTTGCCCACGCTCCCGCAATGGTGGCAACGTTAACGGAAAAACACTGAGTCTAAAATATAAGTCTTCTCTGAACTCGCCTTTCTTAATTTTCTCTTCCAAGTCACAATGGGTCGCTGCGATAATTCTTACGTCAACTTTATGGGACTTGGTTGAACCCAACGCTCTTATCTCGCCTTCTTGCAACACTCGCAATAGCTTACTTTGTAATTGCAAAGGCATATCACCAATTTCATCTAAAAACAGCGTACCGCCATTGGCTATATCAAAGAGTCCTTTCTTTTCTGAGGTAGCCCCGGTGAAAGCCCCTTTTTTATAGCCAAACAATTCACTTTCAAGTAGCTGCTCGGGTAATGCTGCGCAATTTTGGGTAATAAATTCATTTTTTGATCGCGAGCCATGTTCATGAATTGCTTTCGCAAATATCTCTTTACCCGTACCTGTTTCACCTCGAAGCAAAACCGTGACAAATGAGTCTACCGCTTTATCCATCAGTGAAAAGACATCTGTCATTGCCCGGCTTTTACCAATAATCGCGTAATTATGGACACGTTTTTTATTGTCACGTAATCGTTGATTTTCTTCTTCCAACGCTCGATTATCGCGATCGAGGATATCGATCAATTTGGTATTGGTATCAATAAGTAATGCATTATTGATAGAGACAGCTGCCTGCGCAGCAAATGCTGTAACAAGGCTCTCTAAAGGTTTAAACGAGACGTAACGCTTGTTATCAACGTCTTTGGCATTAATTAATTCTAACAAACCAATGGTTTGATTATTATGATCACGTAATGGCAATACCAACATAGACTGCGTTTTCACATGGTGCTGCTGATCATGTTTAAAAATATAATCTAAATTAAGACCCGCGTATTCATACACGTTATCAATGAGTACTGCCGACCCCGTAACCACAGCATAATACAAAGGGTCACTGGTATTCATATCACTATCAGATTGAAGCTCTCGAGATTGATACCACTCTGTCCCTGTACGCTGATCCTCCCATTGAGATAACGTAAGTTCTAGGCGACTCTTAGTAACATCTAACAGATAAACTCGCCCTGCTTCTGAGTTCGTAAAACGGCGAGCGGAATGCAGAACCTGCCCCATGAGTTCACTCATATCTCGAACCGTTGCAAGAGCAGTGATGGTTTCAACATATTCCTCAACAAACTTTAGGGTTTTTACTAGCTTCCCTAATTCGTTATGTTCCTTTTGGGTCATTGTTTACTCACCACCGGTTAATCGACACTCAAACAGCTAAATTACTTATTCACTACTTTTTCTTAATTACTTTTTCAACTTTCTGGGTATTTAAATAAGTAGACGTAGGCAGCATAAAGAAATTACTGCTTTTCATGGTTCCAACGGTAGATCGATCTAAAGTAAGGATCTAAGGCAGGGACATAAAGTAAGGATCTACAGTATCGCATCATATACCTCGTCCTCTACCGGTTCACCCAAGCATGTATTCCAACCCATCATGGCGTGCTCACCATCAACCTTTGACTGAAGGTGAGATTTACCCGATGCTTGCAACCAGATCTCTACGTCAAACTGATCCGTCATTAAGAACTTAATCAGTTGTTTTAATGGTGAATTCATTGCTCCACCCGGTAGGAATCGCCTAAATTGTTCTACCGTTAGGTTTCTTAATTTGATACGTATTTTTCCCATTCGATCCAGCACACTTTCCCCAAGTACTAAATCACTACCCATCCCACAATTAATAATGCCCATTTGATTCATTTGATCAGCGTTAACCTGAACTTCACGCAATACACACTGCTCTATATCTACGCCGTCAATATCAAAATACCCTTCAATAACTCTCGATACTTTTTCGACATTAGTGACCTTTAACGCAATCAAACCGGCATAAGGCATTAACCGAGACCATTGCAAATCACTAAACTCGCACAATTCAATGTGGGTTATTCCTACCAGTGCGAACATGGAGCGACTAAATTCATCTTGCCCCCGCTCATAGACTTGATAGTAACGATACTTTTCCCAAACTCGCTGCAACAGGTCAAGAATACGGTGATTAAAAAGGTCCAAAAAATCTTGGACCGAAGTATCACCTGGCTCGGCATGTAGTATTCGTTCAGTAAAAAATGCAGGTAGCGGTGACGATGGACCAAACAGGCCCATAAAATTAACCACAACTTCAGCAAATTCTTTATCTGACTCGATCCATAATCGAATGTCTTGAATATCCGCAGATGGAAAGCTTAACGATGGATTGGCTTTATACCGAACCGTATGCTTTTTTCTAGATGACGTATTTTTGTGACTAAGATCAGACCCATTCAGGTTCCGCTTATTCAGGTATCGATGTAATAACTTATTGATCTGAAAAAACGAATATTGCTTGGATTCTGAAAATGCGGACAAATCCACATTCACAGAAGCATCCTTCAGCTCTCTGGCATCTTGCTGGCCCATAAGTGTTTCTAGCATCGCCATTAGGTCATATCACTGGCTGCTGGCCAAGCCGGGGTTGCCACCGATAAACTTCACCGTTTTCGATTCCCGTTAACTCCATGTGATGAAATGAGTTAATACTGGCATACAAACAAAAGAATTCATTTAATACCGAAGAAAATATGTACATATCTCCTTCGCTAGAAAAACAACTTTCACGCATTTTCACCTTCGTTTTTATTCCACGAATAGGAACACCTTGGTATAAACGGTCTTCACTACTTGCTTCAATAAACTCCAAACCATCCAGACGATGCTGACTAGCACGAGCTTGTTGTCGATCGTAGTAACTTCGATAATCATAGGT